>NZ_JAGUUD010000070.1:0-46153 GCF_020177535.1 Paraburkholderia sp. XV
GCAAAGAAAAGTAGGTGCCGCCCCGCACAGGGGCGACGCCTGAAGCGAGATAACGAATCGCGGATGCCCGCGAAAAGGCAATTCACGGATGCCAGCGAAAAGACAGAAACAGAAAAACAGAAGCAAAAAACAGGAACAAAAACCCAGTCAGACCCGCACGGCAGGCGCGGTATACCGACACTCATACCGTTTCCTCACTGTCCCGTTTTCGTCAACGCTTTCCAGATAAACATCAAACTGCCACAACCGCGCCATGTGCTTGAGCACTTCATCACTATCGCCCGACAGGTGCCGGTTATCGCTCATGAAATGCCGCAACGTCAGACTGCGGTCCCCACGCGTATTGACCGAATACACCTGAATATTCGGCTCACGATGATGCATATCGTACTGCCGCGACAACGCCTGACGCACATACCGATACCCGCTGTCGTCGTGAATCGCGGAAACTTCAAGCGCATCGCGCATATCGTCATCGAGCACCGAAAAGAGCCGCATTTCACGGATCAGATGCGGCGACAAATACTGCGCGACAAAACTCTCGTCCTTGAAATTACGCATGGCGTAATGCAGCGCCTGCAACCACGGACTGCCCGCCAGGTCTGGAAACCACTTGCGGTCCTCTTCCGTCGGGTTCTCGCAGATACGCCGTATGTCGCTCATCATCGAAAAGCCGAGCGCATACGGATTGATGCCACTGTAATACGGCTTTGTCACGGGCGGCTGATAGACGACATTGCTGTGCGAATGGAGGAACTCCATCATGAAGCCGTCTTCGAGCTTGCCCTCGTTGTACATCGTGTTCAGCAGCGTGTAGTGCCAGAACGTCGCCCAGCCCTCGTTCATCACCTGTGTCTGCCGCTGCGGATAGAAGTACTGCCCGATCTTGCGCACGATGCGGATGACTTCGCGCTCCCACGGTTCGAGCAACGGCGCATTCTTCTCCGCGAAATACAGCAGGTTCTCCTGAGGCTCCGGCGGATAGCGCTCCTCCACCTCTTCCGGCAAAGGCGTGTGACGATTCGGCAGTGTGCGCCACAGTTCATTCACCTGCGACTGCAGATACGCTTCGCGCTCGCGGCGCGCCGCGAACTCCTTCTGCAGCGACAGTTTCTGCGGACGCTTGTAGCGGTCCACGCCATAGTTCATCAACGCGTGGCACGAGTCGAGCAGTTCCTCGACGCGGTCGAGGCCGAACCGCTCTTCACACTCCGCGATGTAGTTCTTCGCGTAGACGAGGTAGTCGATGATCGCGTGCGCATCCGTCCACAGGCGGAACAGGTAGTTCCCTTTGAAGAACGAGTTGTGCCCATACGCCGCGTGCGCGATGACGAGCGCCTGCATCGTCATCGTGTTCTCTTCCATCAGATACGCGATGCAGGGGTTGGAGTTGATGACGATCTCATACGCAAGGCCCATTTGCCCGCGTCTGTAGCTTTTTTCAGTGGCGAGAAAATGCTTGCCGAACGACCAGTGCCGGTAATTGACCGGCATGCCGACGGACGCGTACGCGTCCATCATCTGTTCAGCGCTGATGAGCTCCAGCTGGATGGGATAGACATCAAGTTCATATTGCTCTGCAACATGCGCAATATGTGTGTCGTACTCTTCGATCAGCTCGAAGGTCCAGTCGGACGGACACGGCAACGGCCTTCTGTCGGCAACGTTCATACGGACTTCCCTTTGCCCTTTGGTGGGCGCCCCGGTGGGTCCCCGTGCTGCAGCTGCGTCAGGCGCTACGCCTGCTCCGGCATCGGGCGCACGCGCATCCTGCGCGTGTGCCGTGTTCGCCTCGGCATGCCCGGCCTCACTCTGCTTCGGCACGCCTTTCTTACGCTCGGGCTCGTACCCTCGCGCCTCGTTGTGCAGGTGGCGAGTCGTCATGCGGCTTCCACCTGCTTTTCGAACAGCTCGCGGAACACGGGATAGATATCCGCAGCCGTTTCGACCTTCTTCATCGCCATATGCGGCTGCGACAGCGCGAGTTGCGCATATTCGAGCCACAGGTTCTGCTCTTCAGGCGTCACCTGAATGTACGCAAAATACCGCACCTTCTCCAGAATGTCATCTGCGAGTATCTTGCGGCACTTCGGCGAGTCATCGGTCCAGTTGTCGCCGTCCGAAGCCTGCGCACCGTAAATATTCCATTCAGTCGGCGAGTAGCGTTCGTCGAGAATCTTCTGCATCAGTTCCAGCGCGCTCGACACGACCGTGCCACCGCTCTCTGTCGAATGGAAGAACGTGTCTTCGTCGACCTCCTCGGCGCGCGTATGGTGGCGAATGAACACCACCTCGATCTTCTCGTAGTTACGCTTGAGGAACAGATACAGCAGGATAAAGAAGCGCTTGGCGAGATCCTTGCGCTGCTCGTCCATCGACCCCGACACATCCATCAGACAAAACATCACGGCCTGGCTCGACGGCTGCGGCTGCTTCACGCGGTTCACGTAACGCAGATCGAACGGGTCGATAAATGGAATGCGCCAGATGCGGCCGCGCAGATGGTGGATCTCATCTTCCAGCACCTTGATCTCGTCGCGGCGGTCGGCGGGGTCCGCCTTCATCTCTTCGAGCTGCTTTTCGAGTTCGTGGAGTTCGTTGACGAGCGGCGCGCCGAGCGCGATACGCCGGCCCAATGCGCTGCGCAGCGAGCGCACCACGTCGATGTTGTTCGGCGTGCCCTCCGCCGCCCAGCCCGCGCGGATGCTCTTCCACGTCGGCACGGCGAGCAGATGGGTCTTCACGAGACGCGGCAGTTCGAGATCGTCGAAGAAGTACTGCATGAATTCTTCGCGGCTGAGTTCGAAGACGAAATCGTCTTGCCCTTCGCCTTCGTTGCTGGCGCTGCCACCGCCACCGCTGCCGCCGCCTCCTTGCGGACGCGGGATCTTGTCGCCGCGGATATAGTCCGCGTTACCCGGGTGCACCATTTCGCGCTTGCCGCCGGGACCATGCCTGAAGGACGGTTCGGCAATGTCCTTGCGCGGAATCGTGATGCTCTGGGTGTTCTGGATATCCTTGATGCTACGGTCGCGCACCGCTTCCGAAACAGCGCGCCGAATATATCCCTTTACGCGACGCAGAAAGCGTTCGCGATTTGCAATGCTCTTGTTCTTGCCTGCCAGCCTGCGGTCGATGATTTGATGAAGCACATCCGGTCTCCCGCTCCGATTTGGAATACGCGGGGCGCAAGTTGCGCATGCAATCTTATGTCCATGCGGCTCGCGCCTCGCAGGAGGCTCGCGCAAAACGGGTGAAGCGAACCCGTGTGCGCGAGCTTTGCGCTACGCATTTCATGACGACTTGCGCACCCGCAGATACCAGTCGCACAAGAGCCGCACCTGCTTCGGCGTATAGCCCTTGGTGACCATGCGGTTGACGAAATCCTCGTGCTTGCGCTGTTCCTCCGCCGACCCTTTCGCATTGAACGAGATGACGGGCAGAAGTTCTTCCGTGTTCGAGAACATCTTCTTTTCGATCACGACACGCAGCTTTTCATAGCTGATCCACGCGGGATTCTTGCCCCCGTTCGCGGCACGCGCGCGCAACACGAAATTGACGATCTCGTTGCGGAAGTCCTTCGGGTTGCTGATGCCGGCAGGCTTCTCGATCTTCTCCAGTTCGGCATTGAGGGCCGCGCGGTCGAAGCTCTCGCCCGTGTCGTGGTCGCGGAACTCCTGGTCCTGAATCCAGAAGTCGGCGTACGTCACATAGCGATCGAAAATATTCTGCCCATACTCGGAATACGACTCCAGATACGCGGTCTGAATCTCCTTGCCGATGAATTCCGCATAACGCGACGCCAGCACGTCCTTGATGAACGACAGATACTTCTGCTCGGTTTCCGGCGGGAACTGCTCGCGTTCGATCTGCTGTTCGAGCACGTACATCAGGTGCACCGGATTGGCCGCGACTTCCGTCGTGTCGAAGTTGAACACGCGCGAGAGTATCTTGAACGCAAAGCGCGTGGACACGCCCGTCATGCCTTCGTCGACGCCCGCGAAATCGCGATACTCCTGATACGACTTCGCCTTCGGATCGGTGTCTTTCAGGTTCTCGCCGTCGTACACCTGCATCTTCGAAAAGAGGCTCGAATTCTCGGGTTCCTGCAGGCGCGTGAGCACCGACATCTGCGACATCATCTTCAACGTGCCTGGCGCACAGACCGCGTTGGCGAGCGACGAATTGCGCAACAGCTTCTCGTAGATCTTCATCTCTTCCGAGTAGCGCAGGCAGTACGGCACCTTCACGACGAAGATACGATCGAGCAGTGCTTCGTTGTTGCGGTTGTTACGGAACGCCTTCCATTCGGACTCGTTCGAGTGTGCGAGGATGACGCCGTCGAACGGAATCGCGCCGAATCCTTCCGTGCCCTTGAAGTTGCCTTCCTGGGTTGCCGTGAGCAGCGGATGCAGCACCTTGATCGGCGCCTTGAACATTTCGACGAACTCGAGCAGCCCCTGGTTCGCGAGGCACAGGCCGCCGGAATAGCTGTATGCGTCGGCATCGTCCTGCGCATATTGCTCGAGCTTGCGGATGTCGACCTTACCGACGAGCGACGAAATATCCTGATTGTTTTCGTCGCCAGGCTCGGTCTTCGCAATGCCGATCTGCCGCAGGATGGACGGATAGCGGCGCACCACGCGGAACTTGCGGATATCGCCGTTGTATTCGTGCAGACGCTTGACCGCCCACGGGCTGAGGATGCTCTTCAGGTAGCGGCGCGGTATGCCGTACTGCTCTTCGAGGATGGGACCGTCCTCGTCGTAATCGAACAGCCCAAGGGGCGATTCGTTGACGGGCGAGCCCTTGATCGCATAGAACGGCACGCGTTCCATGAGTTGCTTGAGCCGTTCGGCGATCGACGACTTGCCGCCGCCCACCGGGCCCAACAGATACAGAATCTGCTTCTTTTCTTCGAGCCCCTGGGCAGCATGCCTGAAGTAGGCGACCACCTGCTCGATCACGTCTTCCATTCCGTAGAACTCACGGAACGCGGGGTATACCTTGATGACCTTGTTCGCGAAGATGCGCGAAAGACGCGGATCGTTACGAGTGTCGATCTGTTCCGGTTCCCCGATTGCCGTCAACATGCGTTCGCCGGCTGTGGCGTACGCGGCGGGATTGTCTTTGCAGAGCGCGAGATACTCCTCGAGCGAAAGTTCCTCCTCTCGTGTTTTCTCGAAGCGGGTCGCGAAACTGCTGTAGATATCCATGCTACCTCCTCGCCGAAGTCTGGGACGATGTCGTGCGCGGCGCGCTATCAGGAAACGACATCGCTCGAATTCATCCTAAACCCTTTTAAATTTTTTTTCACGAACTACGTTGTGAAAATCGCGCCACAGCTAGCACTGTCCTACCCCTGCTTGATGACGCAAATTCGGTCACCTACAATCCTTGCCCACACCACGAGAAACATGAAGGGCAGTGCTGCATTGCATTCCGCGTTCCTTCCCCGCACTTCATCTGTCGCATGACATACGAACCACGTGGCATCGCGCAGTTCCCTGCCGCAGTTCCCTGCACTGCCCGCTGCACTACCGCTGCACGACCTCTACCTGCACTTTTACGCACATTCGCAAAAGACCCGCATAACAGGCTGTGTGCCTGACCACATTCCGTCCACACATTACTTCGTCTTGCATGTACGTGCAGTGCATGTGACCCGCTTCCAGCGACGCGATGCTTCATGCTTCGACAGCGTCGCTGACGTCCCTTCCGCCATAACGCGCACATCGGTGCTTGCGACGACAGCGCGCGCGCTGTGTTACATGTTTCTCATGTGCGCCAACGCGCACTTCCTGCTGTTCGTCCGTGCGTATGTCAATTCGTTCAACACAAACCTGCACACGCACGACTGCAGCCAGCGAACGTCGCAAACGTTGCGCACCGTCAAAATCCATGACGTCGGCAGGGTCGGCATGTACGCGCGTTCATGTCTGTATGACGGCGCGTGCAGCGCGTATCTGAATAGGTGGATGTAACCAGGTGTTCGCCCGTCGCCCGCAGTTCATGACAGATAGTGCCGGTGCAGGCGGGCGTGGGGCATGCGCACGCAGCGGCACGTCATCGACGTCGCGCCGCTGCCGCTTGGGGTGGGATGGAGAGATGGCGCGAGACGCGCGGTAGGACGTTAGTGGTTTACGTCAACTCGACTTCGACTTCACCCAGTCCGTCGATATGGCCATAGACGCGCCCCGGCCCATCGACGCGATGCGCGCCCACATAAGAGCCCGTCGTAATGGTCCAATCCGGTTCGATCGTGATACCCATGGCCGCGCAATGGTTGACGAACCACACCAGCAGCTCGCGCGGGTCGCCGGCCGGATTGCCCGGCGATTCGGGCACGAGCGACGTGCCGTCGAACGTCAGTTCGAGCTCGGGAGAAACGAAATCGAACGAACGCGCGATCGACGCATAAGACACGGGATGCCCCGTCACCAGTGCGCCGTTGTTCTGTGCGTCGGCGAGTTGTGCGAGCGGCGCGATGTTCGGCCATTCCGCAAAACGGCTGTCGACGATCTCGATGGTGGGCAGCACCGACCCGACGCGCGCGAGCACTTCGTCGCGCGCATAGGCCTGGCCTTGCGGCTCGATCGGCTCGGCAAAGCGGAACGCGACCTCCAGCTCCAGCAGCACGCGGAAAAACGCACCATGTTCGAGCCGCGCTGGCGACGCGACCGTCAGCGCGGCCGGAATCGGCGCACCCGAGGTCGGGCCGCCCGGGGCTTTGGCACCGATTTTCCACGCACCCGTCTCGCCGCCCAGGCCCGCGATCACCGCCTGCTGGATCGCGTAGGCGGTGGCGGCGTCGGGCGGAAGGGTGTCGAGCGGCAGCGTGCCGATGGCGCGGTGCTGGCGGCGCGCATGCACGATGCGTTGCGCGAGGTCATGATCCGTCATGTCGTTTCCCTGTTGGCTGTGTTGGGGCGTGGCGTGGCATGGCGAGGCAGATGCAACGGTGCATGGCGTCGCGGCGCCGCAAAGGCCGCAACGAGGCTCGCCGCTCGGCCCTCACGTCATACGGTCTGCATGTTGTCATGCGGCGTGGGACGATGCATGACGACACCGGGCGGCCGGTTCGCCACCGCGTTCGTCAATGTACCGGAACAATTACGCGCCGGGTCGGGTTCGGCGTGCGCCAGAAAGAAAAAGACGACTGCCCTGGCGTGGTCAGTCGTCCCGGTTCTGCATCACTGCGCATCCCTCCGCGCCAGCGGACGAAGCGCTCGCTCACGCATGGCGGCGCATGCCGCGTCGCGAGCCCAGTTTTGGTGCGTCAGAAAGTTTCCCAATCCGCATCCGATGTCACCGCCGCTTTTTGCGGCGCCGCTGCCGCACGAGCGGGCGCGGCTGCGGGCGCAGCGGCCGGCGCGGCGGGCGCCGGGTTCACCGCGGGCATCGACGGCGCGACCCTGCGCGGCGCGCTGCCGGGCGCGGCGTGACGCGTCGCGCGCCTGGCGGGCGTGGCGGCAAATGCCCCGCCCCCGCCCGATTCGTCGACCTGGAACACGGAAACGGTCGTGCGCAGCTTGGCCGCCTGCTCTTCCAGCGAGGAAGCCGCCGCCGCCGCTTCCTCGACGAGCGCCGCGTTCTGCTGCGTCACTTCGTCCATCTGCGTGACGGCACGGGCGACCTGGTCGATGCCGCTGCTCTGCTCCTCGGATGCCGCCGCGATTTCGCCCATGATGTCGGTCACGCGCTGCACCGCGCCGATGATCTCCGTCATCGTGCGGCCTGCTTCGTCGACGAGTGCCGAGCCCACCTGGACCCGCTCGACCGACGTGTCGATCAGTTCCTTGATCTCCTTCGCCGCCGCCGACGAGCGCTGCGCAAGGCTGCGCACTTCGCCCGCGACCACCGCGAAGCCGCGGCCTTCCTCGCCCGCGCGGGCCGCCTCGACGGCCGCATTCAACGCGAGAATGTTGGTCTGGAACGCAATGCCTTCGATGATCGAGATGATGTCAGCGATCTTCGCCGAGCTCTGGTTGATGTCGCCCATCGTGCCGACCACCTGGCCGACCACCGAGCTGCCCCGGTTGGCGATTTCCGACGCATTCGCCGCGAGCGCGCTCGCCTGGCGGGCATTGTCGGCGTTCTGCTTCACGGTGCCCGTGAGCTCCTCCATGCTCGACGCCGTTTCCTGCAGCGCCGAGGCCTGCTCTTCCGTGCGCGACGACAGGTCGATATTGCCCGCCGCGATCTGGCGCGTGGCCGTGGCGATCGACTCGCTGCCCGAACGCACGGAACGCACGGTCTCCGTCAGGCTGCGCTGCATCTTGCCGATGCCTTCGATCAGCTGCCCCATTTCGTCACGCGAGGTCGGGACGATCGGACGGCGCAGATCGCCGGCGGCGATCGCGTCGAAGTGCCCGAGCGCTTCCGACAGCGGCCGCGCAATCGCGCCGCGCAGCGTGAAGTACGAGAACAGTGCGGCGAGCACGCCCGCGACGAGGCCGCTGATGCTGACCACGCGGAACGTCGAGAAGCTCGACTGCGCGCTGTCGAAGCCGTCTTTCGCCTGTTCGAACTGATATTTGCGCAGCGTGTCGTCGGCCGTGGAGAGCTCGTTGTAGGCGGCTTGCAGGCGCTTTGCGCCATCGAGGATCTTCGGTTGATCGTTTGCGCTAACGATTGCGTAGAAGGACTCCATGACCTGATGCAGCGCGTCCCGCTTGCCCGAAGCTTCCTGCGCGAGGCGATCTTCTTCGCTGCCGCGCGGCAGCGACAAATAGCGTTTCCACCATTCATCCGACAGCGTGCGCATCGAGCGGGCACGATCCAGCGTCGCGGCCGCTTCCGGCGTGCCAATCATGAACGCCGCGCGATCCAGCGCGAGACGCTCGCGCGCCGCGTAGATCTCGGCGTTGCCGATATCGACGGCGCTCGGCATCTGGTTCGTGTACATGTCGCGCATCGATTCGTTCGAGCGGCTCAGGCCGAACAGCCCGAGAAGTCCGATCGCGACCAGCAGCGCGGCGAGAAAAGCCATCGTCAGGCCGATTCGCGCCTTGATGGTGATGCCCTTGTTCATGCTTCTTCCTGTGAGATGTCGATGAGAGGCGCTTGGTAACGCATTGCGTATGCGGTGGTTTTGCGCGGCGCCGTTTGATATGGATCAAGGCGCTCTGACTGCGTTTACGGCATCCCGACGGAAGACTTGAAGCTTCTATATGGTCTGAGGAAATATCCTGGGAGACCTGGTAAGTATTACAAGGCGCGGCGGGTGACGACCCGCCAGCTCTCGAGGACCACGAGCGTCAGATGTCGCCGACTTCGGCGCGGGTCGGAATGGACGGCTGCGCGCCGGCGCGCGTCACCGAAATCGACGCGGCGCGCTGCGCGAAGCGGATCGCGTCGGCGACATCCGCGCCGCGTGCCAGTTGCGCGGCAAAACCGCCGATGAAGGTGTCGCCCGCTGCCGTGGTATCGACGGCCTTGACGCGCGGCGCATCGAAATGCTGGGGCGCCGCTTCGCCGAGCGCGGCCACGACGCCTTGCGCGCCCAGGGTGATGATCACGTTGCGGGCACCCGCGCGGCGCAATGCGTCGGCGGCGGCGTTCGCGTCGGCGGGAGTCGCCACGGGCAAGCCCGTCAGCGTCGCGGCTTCGAGTTCGTTCGGAATCAGATAGTCGACGAGTGGCAGCCAGTCTGCGGGCAGCGGGCCCGTAGCGGGCGCGGGGTTGAGAATGACGGTCTTGCCGATCCGTCGCGCGGCGGACAGCGCTGCATGGACGGCGGCGGGCGGCGTCTCCAGCTGGCAGATCACGACCTGCGCCGCCGCCAGCACGGTCTCGTGCCGCGCGAGCGTCGCGGGCGTCACCTCGCCGTTGCTACCCGCGATGATGACGATCGCGTTCTGGCTGCCGTCGTCGACGATGATCAGCGCCACGCCCGTCGGTGCCGTCGCGCTGGTTTCCAGCGCCGTGCAGTCGATGCCCTCCGCCTCGAGGCCCGCGCGCAGTTGCGCGCCGTTCGCATCCGCGCCGACACAGCCGATCATCGCCACCTGCGCGCCCAGACGCGCCGCGGCGACGGCCTGATTGCCGCCCTTGCCGCCCGCCACCTGCGCGAACGTGTGGCCCGCGAGCGTTTCGCCCGGCTGCGGCAGGCGCGGCGCACGCGCGACGAGATCCATATTCAGACTGCCGACCACGGCTACGTGCCCGCGCGCTTCATTCGTTGCCACGGTTGCCTCCTGTGGTTGCCAACCGGGCGTCTGCCCGTTGCGCCCGCATTCGTCATGCGTGCGCCGCAGCCGCGCTCAGGCCGCCCTGACCCCGCGACGCGCGCCCGCAAAAGCCGCCGTCGATTCGCGCAGGATCAGGCGCGGCGCGATCACGCGGCGCCGGAACGCGGCGCCCGTGGGCGTGCCCGCCGGCGTGCCGCTGATTCGCTCGATCAGCGTTTGCGCCGCCATTTCGCCGAGCGCGCGCACCGACTGGCCGACCGTCGACAGCGCCGGGTACGTGAAGCGCCCCAGTTCGATGTCGTCGAAACCGATCACCGAGCAGTCCTGCGGCACGCGCAGACCGCGTTCGGCCGCCGCTCGCAGCGCGCCGATGCCCATCATGTCGTTGCCCGCGAAGATCGCCGTCGGCTGGACCGTGTCGAACAGCTGTCCCGCCGCGCGGTAGCCGCCGCTGCCCGAGAAATCGCTTTCGACGATGCCGTTCGGCGCGATCTCGATGCCGCGCTCGGCCATCGCGCGGATGAAACCGTGCACGCGCATCGCGCTGACGGCCGTCTCGACGGGACCCGTGATGCAGCCGATCTTCGAATGCCCGAGTTGCAGCAGATGGCGCGTCGCGAGATAGGCGCCCTTTTCGTGGTCGATCTGCACGAGATCGGCGGATACACCTTCGATGTTGCGGTCGACGATCACCAGAGGCTCGCGTGAATCGGCCAGGGTTTTGGCGAGCGTCGCGTCGTCGCCCGCCGACGCGACGATCAGCCCGTCGATGCGTTTTTCCTGCAGCACCCGCAAATAATTGCGCTGCTTGGCCGGATCGTCGTCCGAGTTGCAGAAGAACAGGCAATAGCCATTGCGCGCGCAACCATCCTCGATCCCGCGCGCCATTTCCGCGAAATACGGGTTCGTGCTGTTCGGCACGACGAGCCCGATCGTCGCCGTCGAGCGCGCCTTCAGCGACCGCGCGACGGCGGACGGCACGTAGTTGAGCTGGCGGATCGCCAGTTCGACCTTCGAGCGCACATCCGCCGACACCGGCCGCGTATTGTTCACGACATGCGACACCGTCGTGAACGACACGCCGGCAATGGCCGCCACATCCTTGATCGTCGCCATAAGCTGAAACTCCCCTGCCTGTTCTTATTGCTGGCCAATGCAGCTCATGCTGCATCCGCGGTGCTCTCGTTAGTTCTTGCTGGGTGTCCGCCGTCCCGCGCCACGGCGGCCCCTGTTTCAACTGCGTTTGCGCCTGCTGCGATACGTGTCCAGCACGACCGCGACCACGATCACGGCGCCCGTGATGATCCGCTTGGTCGGCTCGTTCGCGCCGATCTGCGCGAGTCCCGCCGCAAGCACCGAAATGATCAAGACGCCGAAAAACGTGCTGATCACCGATCCGCGCCCGCCCATCAGGCTCGTGCCGCCGATCACGACTGCCGCGATCACCTGCAGCTCGAGTCCCACGCCCGCGTTCGGGTCGGCGGCTTCCAGACGCGAAATCTGAAACAGCGCCGCTAGCCCGGACAGCGCGCCCATCAATGCAAATACGATCACCTTGTACGGCTTCGGGTTCACGCCCGCGAGCCGCACCGCTTCCTCGTTCGTGCCGATGCCGACCAGATAGCGGCCGAACACCGTGCGCGTGAGCACCAGCTGCGCGACGATCATCACGGCCACCGCGATCAGGAATGCCGGCGAAATGCCGAGCGCGATCGGGTTGGACAGAAAGTCGAAAGCGTCGCCGATATAGGCGGTGCGCGAGTTCGTCATCTGGTAAGCCAGCCCGCGCGCCGCTTCCAGCACGCCGAGCGACACGATGAACGACGGAATCCGCCAGCCCACCGTCACCGCGCCCGTCACCGTGCCCGTCAGCGCCGCCGCCGCGAGACCCAGCACCGCCGCCACGAACGGCCCGAGCTGCCACTTCAGCGCCGCGACGCTCACGACCGACGCGCCCAGCGCCAGCACCGAGCCCACCGACAGGTCGATGCCCGCGATGATCAGCACGAAGGTCATCCCTACCGACATGACAACGAGATCGGGAATCTGGTTCGCGATCGTGACGAACGTGTCGTACGTCAGGAAGTGCGAACTGAGCACCGAAAACAGCGCGATCATCGCGATCAGCGCCCCCGCAAGGCCAAGATAGTTCGAAAAGCCCAAACGCGTGCCCGCCGGCTTGCCGCTTGCGAGCGGCGCCGACGGATCGGCGACGGCGCTTCCCGTCGCGTCCTTATCCGTGACCCGTTGGTCGTTCATGACTGAGTCTCTCCCTCGCCGGTGTCGTGCGTGTGCAGCAGCGCCTCGCGACTGCGATAGCCCGCGAAGGCCGCCGCGAGCAATGTGTCCTGGGTCCACTCGTCCCGTTTGAACACACCCGTCATGCGTCCCGCCGACATCACGCCGATCCGGTCGCAGATCAGCATCAACTCGCGCAGGTCGCTCGACACGACCACGAGCGCGCGCCCGTCGCGAGCCAGCGTGCCCATCAATCCATAAATATCGAACTTCGCGCCGACATCGATGCCGCGCGTCGGTTCGTCGAATAGCAATACCCTGCAATCGCGCGCGAGCCAGCGGCCAATCACCACTTTCTGCTGGTTGCCGCCCGACAGCTCGCCAACCGGCTGCGCCGGCCCCGAGGTGCGGATGCGCATCGCGTCGATCTGTTTCTTCGCCAGCGCGTTCTCGCGCTTCGCGTCGACGATGCCATGCCGCGCCACGCTGCGCAGATTGCCCAGCGACACGTTGGCCGCGATCGGCTGCGGCAGCAGCAGGCCTTCGCCCTTGCGGTCTTCCGTGATCAGCGCGATGCCGTGCTTCACGGCGTCGGCAGGCGTGTCGATCTGCACGGGAGCGGGCGCGGCACCCGGCGCAGCTGCCAGCGATACCGTGCCGCCATCCTTCTGGTCCGCGCCGTAGATCAGCCGCATCAGCTCCGTGCGCCCCGCGCCGATCAGTCCGCTGACCCCGAAAATCTCGCCCGCCTTCACTTCGAACGACACGTCGCGCACCACGGGCGCGCGGCTCATCCGTTCGACTTTCAGCAGCGTCGCGCCGATGTTGCGCACGCCCAGGTCGATCCGCTCGCCAAGCTCGCGCCCCACCATCAACGTGACGATCTGGTCGCTCGTCAGGTTCGCCATGGCGTCGACGCGCACCAGCTTGCCGTCGCGCAGCACGGCGATCCGCTCGGCCACGCGCGCCAGTTCCTCGAGCCGGTGCGAGATGTAGACGAGCGCCACGCCGCGCGCCTTCAGCGCGTCGATCTGCTCGAACAGCAGGTCGACCTCGCGAGCCGTCAGCATGGCCGTCGGCTCATCCAGAATCAGCACGCGGCAATCGCCGATCAGATTGCGCGCGATCTCCACCATTTGCTGATGGCCGATGCCCAACTCGCCGACCAGCGTGTCGGGGTCGATCGCCTCCAGCCCCACTTGCGCCATCGCCCCGCGCGCGTCCTCGCGCAGCTTCGCGCGATCGATCCAGCCAAAACCGTTGCGCGGGAGACGGTTCAGAAACAGGTTCTCCGCGACCGACAAGGTTGGCAGCAGATTCAGTTCCTGCATCACCATCCGGATGCCGAGCGCTTCCGCTTCGGTGCGGCTCGCGGGCGCATACGGCCTGCCTTCGAGCTGCATCGTGCCCGTAGTCGGATCGACCAGCCCGCCGACGATCTTCGACAGCGTGCTCTTGCCCGCACCGTTCTCCCCCGTCAGCGCGAGCGCCTCCCCGGCGTGCAACGCCAGCGAGACGTCGGCCAGCACAGGCTCGACGTAGGTCTTGCCTATGCCCTTCACGGACAGCACAGCAGGCAATGCTTCTTGGTCGGTTGATGCCATCGTGATCCAGATCTCGTAGCCGCCGCGCGGCGCCTGCGCGGACCGGGCAAGTCCGGCATCGCCTCAGGCAGCGCTGGCCGGCGGCCGCGCAAGTCATGCGGCAGCGGGCACAAACAACGCACAAGCCGGGCACTAAACCGTGCGCAAATCCGATGCGGAACGCTTCGGATTGCGCGCTTGCCGTCCTCATCCTTGCGCGAGTCGCGTGCCGCCATGACGCTTACCTCTGGCATAACGGCGGCGCGGCGAATTTCTTGAGCGTTTGGTTAACATTCGCGCGGGCCGGCGCGCCCCACCGGCAGCGGGCCGCCCGGCACCCGCGCGGGCCGTTACTTCGTGACGAGATCGACAGGCGTTTCGACCACGCCCGACAGGTCCGACTGCTTCTTGTGCTCCGCGATCGCCTTGAGCGCGACGTCGATGCCGAACACGGCCTGCTTCGCCGCGTACTGGTCAGCCGTGGCGAGCACGCGGCCATCTTTCAGCATCGGCTTGATCGCGTTGATATTGTCGTAGCCGACCACGTAGACCTTGCCTTGCTTGCCAGCCGCGCGCACGGCCGACACCGCGCCGATCGCCATGTTGTCGTTACCGCACAGCAGCGCCTTGATGTTCGGATATGCATTGAGCATCGACGATGCGATTGCATTGCCCTTGTCGATTTCCCACTCGCCCGATTGCACCGAGTCGATCTTCGCGCCGACCTTCTGCATCGCCGTCTTGAAGCCGGCCGTGCGTTGCTGCGCGTTGGTCGTGGTCGACACGCCTTCGATAATGCCGACCTCGTCGCCCGATTTCAGCTTCTTCGCCAGATAGTCGCCGACCTTCTCGGCGCCCTTCGCGTTGTCCGGGCCGACGAACGGCACGTTCAGATCCTTCGACTTCAGCACGTCGGAATCGAGCTTGTTGTCGATGTTCACGACGATGATGCCGGCGTCCACCGCCTTCTTGACCACGGGCACGAGCGCCTTCGAATCGGCCGGCGCGAGCACGATCGCATCGACCTTGGAGACGATCATCTGCTCGACGATGCGGATCTGGTTCGCCGTGTCGGTCTCATCCTTGATGCCGTTGGTGATCAGGTCGAACTGGCTGGCGTTGTGCTTCTGGTAGTCCTTCGCGCCCGTTTCCATGGTGAGGAAGAACTCGTTGGCGAGCGACTTCATGACGAGCGCGACTTTGGGTTTCTTCGCGGCCTGGGCCCAGGCCGACGAGAACGGCATCGCGGCGGCTGCCGTGAGCACGACGGCGGTGGTCAAAACGCGGCGGCGAATGCGTTGGTTCATGCAGAATCTCCAGTTGTTGGACTCATGCGAGCCCGTTTTTTGATTGTGCGCAAACGTTTGCGAGCGATATTCTCGGCGGCGCCTGTTCGCAGTGTCAACGACTGACAGTGTTGCGCTGCACAGCACGACGCAGCGCGCAGCGCGCGGCTGGACGCACGGGTTGCCGTGAAGCTTCGGCGGGACGGCGAAGATCGTCGTTGCAAGAATGGCTCGCTTGTTCTGCGTTGGTCGGCCTGTGCGAACGACGCAGCCTGTGCGAAGGCTCGCGTCCTGTTCGCAGCGGCGTTCGTCGATGCCCGGCGCTGCAACACACCGGTATTGCCTTACTGCTGCTTTCCCATCTTCCCGCAAGCCGCAAGTTATGTGGCAAGCAGGTCGCATATGCTGGCGCTTAATTGCGCCTGCTGCAAGTTAAATAGCGTCAGACGTCGCGATCGGCGCAACAGAGGGGGCGGGGTATCATGGGCCGGATGGCCTGGTCATCGGTTGCAGTTGCTCGCGGCATCGAGGCGGGCCGTGTATTCATCTGCAGAGTTGTCACGAGGTTGCCATGTTAGGTATCAGCCAGTTCCCGCTGTTTCTCGTCGCCGTCACCGTGCTCAATCTGACGCCCGGGCCGGATATCGCGTATGTCGCTGGCCAGAGCATCGCCCAGGGACGGCGCGCGGGCCTGCTTTCCGCGCTCGGTGTCGCGTTCGGCGGCTGCATGCATACCGTCGCCTGCGCGCTCGGCATCACCGCGCTGCTGGCGGCGTCGCCGGGCGCGTTCAACGCGATCAAGTGGATCGGCGCTGCATATCTGATGTATCTCGGCCTGCGGATGCTATGGCCCACGGCGTCCGCCGTGGTCAAGGGCGAAGCGGCACCCGTCGCGCCCCGTCTGTCGCGCGGCACGCTGCTGTTTCGCGGCTTCGTGACCAACGCGTCGAACCCGAAGGTGCTGCTGTTCTATGTCGCGTTCTTCCCGCAATTCGTCAGCGCCGACAGCCCGCACAAGACGCTCGCGTTTCTCGTGCTGGGCGCCGTGTTCGTGACGCTCGGGCTGTTCAACGACTGCGTGATCGCGTGGCTCGCCGCCACGGCCGCGCGTGCCGTGAAGTCGCGGCCCTCCGTGCGGCGCTGGATCGACCGGGTGATCGGCGCGGGCTTTATCGGCCTGGGTGTGCGGCTCGCGTTGACGAAGCGCTGAGCGAATCGCCGCTGAGGTATTCCGCAACGCAACCCGCGCGCGTCAAAGCCAGTTTGCCTTCTTGAAGCCGCGGTACAGCGCGAAGTCGATCAGCAGCATCACCAGCAGGCAGATGGGATAACCGTACTTGAAATGCAGTTCGGGAATCTCCTGGAAGTTCATCCCGTAGATGCCGGCAATCATGGTCGGCACGGCGAACAGCGCGGCGAACGAGCCGAGCCGCTTGGTCACCTCGTTCTCCGCCAGCGAGATCATGCCGAGGTTGACCTGGATGGCCGTGACGATCATTTCGCGGCGGCCTTCGATGGTCCGCACGCTGCGGTCCAGATGATCGTACACATCGCGGAAGTACGCCTGCATGCCGACGCAGATGGCGGGAATACGCCCGCCCGTCAGCTTGCTGATGCCTTCGAGCAACGGCGCGATGTGATGCTGGAGCATCACGAGGCGGCGCTTCAACGAGTACAGGTCTTCGATGATCGCCCGGGACGAGGCCAGGTCGTGCTTGTCGAAGATACGGTCTTCGATTTCCTCGATCTCGGTGCCGATTGCTTCGAGAATCGGGAAATAGCGGTCGACGACATTGTCGGCAAGCGCGTACAGCACGAACGCCGCCCCTTCCTTCAACAGTTGCGGCTCGCGCTCGCAACGCGCGCGGACCTCCTGGAAGCCGTGACGCGTGCCGCGCCGTACCGACAGCACATAGTTCGCCCCGACGAATACATCGACTTCGCCGATCACGAATTCGCCGTCGTCGTCGGTTTCGATGGTGTGCATGACGGCGAACAGCGAGTCGCCGTACTCCTCGATCTTCGGACGCTGATGGCCGTGGCGTACGTCCTCGACGGCCAGTTCGTGCAGTCCGAATTCGTGCTTCATTACTTCGAGTTCGCCGGGGCCGGGATCTTTCAGCGCGACCCAGACGAAGCATTCGGGTTTGGCGACGTAGACGCTGATGTCGTCGATTTCGATGTCGGCCAGTTTGCGGCCGTCCTGGTACGCGGCGCAGTTGATCAGCATGATTGAATACCTTGAATACGAATCGGCTTTGCGGATTACAAATTGTTAGTCGCGAAGGGCGAGCCGATGTCTCCGTCGGGTCGCAGTCCAATGCAAAGCCGCGCGGCGCGCGGTGTCAAGCTGCGATGTTACGTGGAGTTGAACCGCGACGCTGTGTCGAATTGTCAACGCGCGGCCGAACCCGGCTCGTTCACGGACCTTCGATCAGTTGGCGACGCGCCGCAGCATGATCCCGTGATCGTCGTTGAACGAAACGCTGGCGCGATTCGAGTAGCGCCTGTCGGGCGTGACGATGAAATCGATCTCGACGACGGGATCGAACTGCGTCGACACGCCGATGCGATGCGTGCCGGGCGTGAGCCAGAGGACGATGTGCTCGCCGTTCATGATGTCCGCGATCCGCTCGCCGTCGACATACACGAGCGCGTCGCGAAACCGCACGATCACGTTATCGCTGCGCTCGCGACGTAGATCGACGGCGACCTTGTCGGCGCCTGGCTGCGTGTAGCCCTGCTTGACGACCCGTTCGGCGGGGACGTCCTTGAACGGCACCTTGTCGGCTGGCGTGGCCGCGCAGCCGCCGACAAGCGCGGCAATGACGGCCGCGACGGCAGCGCCTGAAGCCGCCGCCATGAACTTGATCGCTGCCCGCGTCGCGCGACCCTGCGTGCGTGTCATCGTTCGTCTCCCCGTTGCATGGTTCCGCTTCCCTGCTGGTCGACTGGTTGTGCAGTCGTACGCTTTGCCCGCCGCTACGCAGGGCAGGTCATGCGTCGAGAAGCTGGAACGGATTGAGCACCCGTGCGCCCGTGCCATCGAAGTCTGCCACGTTGCGCGTCACGACAGTCAGGTTGTAGATCAGGGCCGTGGCCGCGATCAGTTTGTCCAGCGAATGCCCGGGGTCGGGCACGCGCAGATGGCCCCACGTCTGCGCGACGTCGGTGCCGACATTCAAGATGTGGCTGCTGAACGAATTCATGATCGTGTCGAGCCAGCCTTCCAGGCGCAATGCCTGGAACTTGTCGCCCCGATGCCGGATCAGGTCGACGCCGCGCCGCAACTCGCCAACCGTCACCACAGACAGATACAGGCGATGCCCGCCTTCCTTCGCCGTTTCGAAAAAAGCCTGTACGCCCGGATTGGCGCGGCTGCTCTTGCGCATTTCGCTGATTACATTGGTATCAATCAAATACACCCGGTCCCCCGCTATCGTCAGTTGCGTCATTGCGGCGCTCGAAGTCGGCGTCGTCGCCGACGTCGGGCATGCTCATCAGCAATTCCGCGAAGCTGAGCTTCTTGGGCTGAAAGAGCGCCTGCGCCAGGATTTCCCGATGTTCTGCTTCGACGCTGCGCCCGTGAGCCGCGGCCTGCTCACGCAGGTTCTGCACCAACGCATCGTCCAGATTTCGGACCAAAAGATTTGCCATTTCCATTCCCCGCTACACGTGTGATAGCAATGATAGCAAAAGGTGTGGCACAGTCAATTCGGCCGAATGGCATAGGGCTTGCGGCATGCCGCCATCCCATTCAACATCGGTTGCGGCCGCTTGCGCGCAGCGCTATCGCCCCTCACCTTCACCACCGGGATTCATCGACGTGACGCATCTGGTTTTTATCTGTGGCCATGCCGGGACTGGCAAGACGACGCTCGCCAAACGGCTGATCGGCCCATTGATGAGAGCAACCGGCGAGGCCTTCTGCCTGCTCGACAAGGACACCCTATACGGCGCCTACAGCGCGGCCGCGATCGGCGCGCTGACGGGTGATCCGAACGACCGCGACAGCCCGCTCTTCCTGCAGCACTTTCGCGACCCGGAATACCGTGGCTTGTTCGATACGGCCGCCGAGAACCTTCGGCTCGGCATCGGCGTCGTTGCCGTCGCTCCGCTGTCGCGCGAAGTGCGCGAGCGCAAGCTGTTCGATCACGCGTGGCTCGGCGTGCCGGACGAGGTGGACATCAGCGTCGTGTGGGTGTCGACGGCGGAAGACACATCGCGCGAGCGGATCGCTGGGCGCGGCAATCCGAATGACGCCTACAAGCTCGCGCATTGGGACGAATACCGGCAGCGCCGCTTCGTGCCGACGGGCGACGCGCGCGACGGCCTGCTGATGTTCGACACCACGGCACCCGCCCCCACCGACTACGACGCCCTGCTCGCGCGGATCGTGCAGACGCCGCAGCCGCCCGGCATGATGTTGCCGCCGATGCCGGTATGACCCAGCCCCCGCATCCGGAGCACGCGCCGCGGTAAACGGCAAAGCGGGCGTCACCCGTCGAGGATGAACGCCCGCTATGTTATTGCCTGATACACAAAACGGCTCTCTCTGAAGCCTCACTCTCAAACTGGCCCTCGGTCCGGCTGGTGCTCTTCCTGACGTCAGACAGTCGCCATCGCGTCGAGTGCGCGGCCTTCGTACAGCTGGCCAAAACGATTCGCGAGGAAATCGCGCAGCGCCACCTGCTCCTGACGCACGAAGCCGCTTTGCGGCAGCTTCTTCTCACGGAACAGATCGAGCACCGCGCACATCGCGCCCGCCGTGGTGATCTGGATCGCGCTCATCGGCACGCCGCAGACCGTCTTCGCGAAAATCTTGCGCGTGAACACTTCCTGCACCAGTTGTCCGTCGCGCACACCCGTCACGGTGATGAACACGAGCACCACGTCCTGAGCCGTTGCCGGCACCGAGCGGCGCATGATCGTCTTCAGCGTGTCGCGATCCGTGGCCATACGCAGGTCTTCGAGCAGGAACTGCATCAGGTCGCGATGACCCGGATAGCGCACCGACTTGTAATCGAGCGTCTCGACGCGGCCCGACAGCGTCTCGCACAGCGTGCCCAGCCCGCCCGACGTGTTGAACGCCTCGTACTCGATGCCGTCGAGCGAAAAGTGCTCAAGTCCTTCGAGCGGCTGCACCCATTGCGTGCGGCTGTCGCGGATTGCTTCGCAGGGCTGGCAATATTCGTTGATGAGACCGTCGACGCTCCAGGTCAGGTTGTACTTCAGCGCGTTGGTCGGAAACTCGGGCAGCGCGCCCACGCGCATCTTCACGTCGCGGATTTCGGTGAAGCGGTTGGCCAGTTCATGCGCGGCAATGCCGATGAAGCCCGGCGCCAGGCCGCATTGCGGCATGAACGCATGGTCGGCGCCGTCGGCGATCGCGCGGATGGCGTGCGTCGCGCGCACGTCTTCCGTCAGATCGAAGTAATGCACGCCCGCACCCTTCGCCGCCGACGCCACGCTCACCGCGAGGTAGTAAGGCAGCGCATTGACGAGCGCGTCGAAGCCCTGGATTTCTGCGCGCAGCGCGGCGGCGTCGGCGGAATCGACGCGGCGCGTCGGGATGCCTTGCGCGGCCAGTTTGTCGAGCGCGTGTTGATCGCGGTCCAGCGCGAGCACTTCGTAGTCGCCCGTCTCACGCAGCATGTGCGCAATGGTATGACCGATCAGACCTGCGCCAACGATGGCAACTTTCATGCGCTTCTCCTTTGTTATCTCTGGTTGATGTCGGCGCGCCGCAGCGAACCTCTACCCAAGAGTTTATGGAGAAGGCGAGTCGGTTTATAGGCGCAAAGTGCTGCGCAATGACCATGATTTTCGACGAAATGACGAAGCGTTTCGTCGAATCGTCGAAAACATATAAAAACCGCGTAAACGTGAACCGCAATACAGACGCCGGCACGCTCACGGACTGCTCATGCCGCGATCGATCTTGCGCGACAGGATAATCGAGGTCGTCGTGCGTTCGACACCCGCCAGACCGCCGATCTGATCGAGCAGATCGTTCAGGCGCTCGGGCGAATCGGCGCGCAGCCACGCGACGTAATCGAACTCGCCGCTCACCGCGCACAGCAGCTGCACCTCCGGCATGCGGTTCAGTTTCTTCAGCACGTCCGCACCGTACTTCGGCGCGATGATGATGCCGACATACGCATGCATGCTCGCGTCGAGCACATCCTGTCCGAGCCGCACGCTATAGCCGGCGATCACATTGGTCTTTTCGAGCCGCGCAATCCGCGCAATCACTGTCGTGCGCGCAACACCCAGTTGCCGCGCGAGATTCGCGACGCTTTCGCGCGCATTGGCTTGCAGCAGCGCGACGAGGTTACGGTCGAGTTCGTCGAGCTGATCGAGGCGCGGTGGTCTCATCGATTCAAGGTCAAGGTTGAGAGAGGACGCTCGCCGCCCACGGCGAGCCGATGACGCGGATTATGCGCCTTGCGCACGCTTGCGCGAATACATGCGCGCTGCACATATCGCGCAAGCGGCGCGCGTGTCAAGGACATCACGCGCCGAAGCGTTCGATCACGAAGTCGATGAAGCTGGTCAGCTTGGGTGTAGGTTGCCGGTCGCGCGGATAGATCAGATGCACGGGCGCGCCATCGGGCAGATAGTCTTCGAGCACCGATACGAGCGTGCCCTGGCCGATCTCGTTCGCGAGCAGCGCTTCGGGCTGCAAGACCAGACCGAAGCCGCGCAGCGCTGCCATCTTCAGCGCCTGACCGTTGTTCGCGCGAAACCGCCCCGGGCGCAACTGGTAGTCGCTTTCGGCATCGCCGTCGAGGCGCCATAAACCTTCGCGGCCCCAATGCAGAAAGCCGAGGCATTCGTGATGCAGAAGATCGGCCGGCGTCTTCGGCGTGCCCATGCGCTGCAGATAGGCGGGCGACGCACACGCGCGCATCCGGTAAGGTTTCAGCGGCCTTGCGACGAGACTCGAATCGGGCAGACGGCCAATGCGCACGGCGGCATCGAAACCCTCTTCGACCAGATCGAAGACACGGTTCGACAGATCGAGTTCGAGACTGACCTCGGGGTACTGATTGAGGTAGTCGGTCATCGCAGGCGAAAACACTTCGACGCCGTAAGTCAGCGGCACCGTCACCTTCAGTGTGCCGCGCGGCGCGGAAGTCATCGCTTCGGCGAGCGACTCCGCGGCCTTCACGTCGGCGAGAATGCGCCGGCACTGCTCGTAATACTGGCGGCCGATCTCGGTGAGGCTTTGACGGCGCGTCGTGCGCGTCAGAAGTCGCGTCGAGAGCTGCGTTTCGAGCGAGCGGATGTGCTTGCCGACCATCGCCGACGACAGATCGAAGCGCTCGGCGGCGGCTGTGAGGCTGCCCGCTTCGACGACGGCAACGAAGACTTCCATGCTGACGAATTTATCCACCGGCTATTTCCGATCGTTTCGGTTGTAAGCAGTTGTCGCAATCGAGACGCAATGCTGCGATATCGTGATACTAATAACGCACGGCATGATAGATGTCGACGTCGACACATCGTCCAGCTTTGGTCTCATACCAATAGACAACAGGAGTCTCAATGAAAAAAACTCTCGCCATTCTCGCTTCCGCGCTCACCATGAGCGCTGCCTTCGCGCAAACAGCAGCGCCCGCTGGCGCGTCCGCGCCGGCCATGTCGGCCGCTTCGCAGGGCGCGGGCAAGGCTAGCCACGAGCAGCGTGTCGAAGAGCGCATCAAGTATCTGCACACGCAACTGAAGATCACGTCGGCGCAGGAAGCGCAGTGGAACACATTCGCCGAAGTCATGCGCAGCAATGGCGAAGCGATGGGCAAGCTGTTCGAGGCACGCCGCGCAAATGCAAACGTGTCGGCGCTCGACGACATGAAGCAATACGCCGAAATCACGCAGGCACATGCCGACGGCACGAAGAAGCTCGTCGACGCGTTCGAGCCGCTGTACAACAGCTTCTCGCCGGAGCAGAAGAAACTGGCCGACACGACCTTCCGCCGCCAGTCGCCCGAAGGCCGCCCGCATCACAACCGGTCGCGCAAGCCGGCCGCGCCGGCTTCGGACGCGACCGTCAAGCCGTAAGCGGTACCGCATTGGTTAGCACAGCGCCTGCCCTCCGCGGCAGGCGTTTTTTTATTACGTGCCGCCGGAATCTGGCATCATGCGCGCCTGCGCCGCGTTTTCGATGCCGTTTGCATGCCGCCTGTCAGGGTCAGGCTTTCTTGCCGGGCTCCGTTACGCGGCCCTGTCAATCTCTGCGTTATCTCGCCTCATGATCGAACTCAAGAACATCGACCTGCTCACCGACCCCGCCGCGCAACGCGTCGTCAAGGACGAAACCGTTGCCGTGCAATTCGCCGCGGGCGACGGCGAACTGATGAGCCTCGAAGGACCGAACCGCTACGCGCCCGGCGACGCGCTGATCACGGGCTCGACGGGCGACCGCTGGGTCGTGTCGCGCGAACGCTTCGACGCGAAGTACCTGCCCGCCGACGCCGCGCTCGCACATGGCGAACCGGGCGCGTACCGCAATCGCCCCGCCGTCGTGCTCGCGAAGCGGATGGACGAGGCGTTCTCGCTCGCGCGCTCGGCGCAAGGCGGCGACGTCCTCAAGGGCACGGCAGGCGACTGGATCATGCAATACGCACCCGGCGATTACGGCGTGGTGCAGGCTGCGCGCTTCGCCAAGGTCTACCGGCTCGCCGACTGAGCCTGCCGTACCCGGCTTACGGCTTACGCAAACTCGTCGCCGAGATCGACGGTCACTTCGCGCGGTATGGTCTTGCCTTCCGCGTACTCTTCTTCGAGCGAGCCCAGCGTCGCTTCCACATAGGCGCGCAGTATGGCGAAGCTGCGGCCCCGCGCGCGCGGCGGCATCGCGCGATAACGCGCCAGTGCAGCGGGTGCGATGGCAACCGTCAGCTCCATGCGCTTCGCTGTCGAGCCGAAACGCATCGCGACCCAATGCACGACGATCTGCGGCACGCCGTTCTCGCCGGCACGCTCGATAAACTGCGTCTGCTCGGGAAAGAGATCGCTGATCACGCGCGCGAGCTCTTCGATCTCCGCGTTCGCGCATTCGTACTGATAGGCTTCCATGTCGATTGGCCTCTGGCCCTTTACTGTTGATCTGTGGATCTGCGTGGACGATCAGGCCGCGCGCGATGCGAGCCGGTGCAAGCGGATCAGCGCGGCGGCCACTGCGACCGCCGCGACGGCGTAGATTGCATCGACGGTCACGAGCGACAGCAGCCCCGCCTGCGACATCGCAGCCGGCACGTCGATCAACGCATGCGCGACGATCGCGACGGGCAGTATGGCACGCCAGCCGGCGCGCACGCCGCGCCACATCAGCACCGACAGCCCGATCTGGAACACCAGCGCCGCCACGCGTTCGAGCACGAACACGCCCGCCATGGCGGGCGATAGGCTCGCGAGCAGCAGATGGATGCGCATCAGCGGTCCCGCCGGCATATTGCCGAGATAGGTATCGAGTTGGCCGCGATTTTCGAGCACGCCGAACGCGATCCATTGCGCCTGCACCATCACGCCGATAAGCCATGCTTCCGCGCCGCCATGGCCGAGACCGTAGGCAAGCGCGGTGCCGTCGTTCGCTGCGCCGTGCGTCGCGCCGCCCGTCTGGCGCCGCGCGAGCCAGCGCATCGCGATGAAACGCCCCACCTCCTCGCAGATGCCCGCGGCCAGCGCGCCATAGACGACGAACGCGAGCGGGTCCGACAGCCACTCACTCGTCGCCGGGTTGTCGCGCAGCAGATAGTCGTTGAGCGCGCGCTCGATCACCATCGCGAACAGCGCGAACACGGCGATGCCCGCAATCGCGTCGCGCCGGTTCAACGCGAACGGCGCGCGCCAACGGCGGTACAGATAGATGGGAAGCAGCGCGACGAGGATCGTCGCGACGGCGAGCACGGCGAGCGTAACGGGAGAAACGGGCAAATCGGACATGGGCGTGGGACGGGCGCACTACAGGCGCAAAGTACGGAGCTCGCCGCGCATTGTAAGCGCGATGCCCGAATGCCGGCGGATTGGCCGGGATTGCGCGGGGGATCAGCGGGCCGTCGACGCGCGCTCGATCAGTTCGCCCGGCAGCAGACAATCGCGCGCGCTGGACTGCTCGCCGTCGATGCGCTGATGCAGAAACTCGACGGCGCGATAGCCGATATCGTAGGTCGGCTGGCGAATCGTCGTGATGCCGGCAAGCTCGGCCCATTCAGGGTCGTCGATGGACAGCAGCGCGACGCGCTTCTGCCAGTCCGGACCATGCCGCTGGTTCAGATGCCGCGCGAGGGCCAGCGCGACCGGCCCGTTCGCCGCAAACAGCGCGACGCCCGCCCGCGCATGGTCTTCGTGCGCGGCGATCGCCGCATCCAGTTCGGCATCGAGCGCGCTCAAGGTCTGCGCGAGTTCGTCGGCGTCGCCGAGTTCGAGCACGACGGTACGACCGCTCGCCTGCGGGTATTGTTCGAGTGCCTGGTGAAACGCCGCTTCGCGCTGACGCCGCGAGCTGATGTGTTCGAACGGTTGCACGACGAACCACAGCCGGTCGAAACCGCGTTCGACGAGATGCCGCGTCGCGAGCGCCGTTGCGCCCTGGTTGTCGAGGCCGACCATGTCGGTCACGAGCCCGTCGACCGACCGGTCCACCAGCACAGCCGGAATCCCGCCTTCGCCGACGGGCCGCAGCGTCTCTTCGCTGACGCCGAGCGCATTGACGATCACGCCTTCCACGCGATACGTGGTCAGCAGTTGCAGAAAGCGCCGTTCCATGTCGACTTCGTTCGCCGCGTGGCAGATCAGCGGCATGTAGCCGAGCGCGTGGCACGCAGCCTCGACGCCTTGTAGCACTTCGACGGAATAGGGGTTCGTCAGGTCCGCGACCAGCATGCCGATCAGGCGATTGCGCCCGCGCTTGAGGCCGCGCGCCATCTGGTTCGGCTGGTAGTCGAGCCGTTCGATGGCGGCTTCGATGCGCGCGCGCAGTTGCGGCGACAGCACGCTCAATTCGCCGTTCAGATACCGCGAGATGCTGGTCTTGCCCGTGCCCGCCTCGCGGGCGACGTCGCTGATCGTGGCGCGGCGCGGTGCGCCTGACGGCGGCGTGTTCATTGCGCCAGCACGTCGCGGTTGACGATGTTGATCTTCAGCGTGCCGTCGAGCGCGCCAATCAGGTTTTCCGCCGCGCAGCGCGCCATGGCGTGACGCGTCTCGTGCGTCGCCGAGCCGATGTGCGGCAGCGCAACCACGTTCTTCATGGTCAGCAGGGGCGAGTTGGGATCGACGGGTTCGCGGTCGAATACGTCCAGGCCCGCGCCGTGGATCGTGCCCGCCTTCAAGGCTTCGATCAGCGCATTTTCGTCGACTGTCTGGCCGCGCGACGCGTTGATCAGGATCGCGCTGCGCTTCATCTTGCGCAGTTCGTTCGCGCCGATCAGGTGACGCGTTTCCGGCGTCAATGGAACTTGCAGGCAGACGAAGTCGGACGTCGTGAGCAGTTCGTCGAGTTCGACGCGACGCGCGCCGTAGCGCTGTTCGGCTTCCGTGTTCGCGCTGCGGTTCGTGTACAGCACCTTCATGTTGAAGCCGAGCGCCGCCCGCCGCGCCACCGCGCCGCCGATCCGCCCAAGACCGACGATACCGAGCGTCTTGCCCTGCACGTCGACGCCGTACAGTGCGGGGCCGATGCTCGCCTTCCACTCGCCCGCCTTCACCCAGTCGGCCAGTTCGACGACGCGCCGCGCGCTCGCGAGGATCAGCGAGAACACCGTGTCCGCCGTCGACTCCGTCAGCACGTCAGGCGTGTGCGCGAGCACGATGCCGCGCTTCGTCAGGTCGGGGACGTCGAAGTTGTCGTAGCCGACGGAGATCGTCGACAGCGCCTTGAGCTTCGCGGCGCCGTCGAGCATCGCCGGCGTGATCTTCACGCTCGCACCGATCGCGCCGTCGGCGTCCTTCAGCGCGGCGACGAACGCGTCGTGCTGCGCGGCGTCCGCCTGCACGACATCGGCATGCTGCCGGAGATAGGACAGCACATCGTCCGGCAGCGGCTTGTAGGCGACGATCCTTCGCTTCATCGGATTACTTTCCTTGCAACGGGGTGGCGAGTTTCGGAGTCTGCATCGGCTGCGGCTTGACGGCAAGCGTCAATATCACGGCGGCGATCAGCGCGACGCTCATGAACACGTACGACGCCGAGGGCGAGCCCGTCGCGCCGTTCAGGTAGCCGACCACATACGAGCCGACGAACGAGCCGAGCGCGCCCATGCTGTTGATCAGCGCCATCGCGCCGCCTGCAACGTTCTTCGGCAGCAGTTCCGGCACGATCGCGAAGAACGGGCCGTACGGCGCGTACATCGCGGCGCCCGCGATCACCAGCAGCGCATACGACATCCAGAAGTGCGTCGAGCCGAGCGCATACGAACCCGCGAAGGCGGCCGCGCCGATCAGCAGGAACGGCCACACGAACGCGCGCCGGTTGTTGAGTTTATCCGACGCCCACGACGCCGCGAGCATCGCGATCGTCGCGGCCAGATACGGCAGCGCCGAGAGCCAGCCCGTCTCGACCATGCCGAGCGACGAACTGTTTTTCAGAATGGACGGCAGCCACAACACGAAGCCGTACACGCCGATGCTCCAGCAGAAGTACTGCGCGCACAGCTTGATGACGGCGGGCGAGCGGAATGCTTCGCCGTAGTTGCGCATCGGCTTGATCGCGGCCTGCTCGGCGCGCAGCGTATCGGCGAGCTGTTTCTTGTCCGCATCCGACAGCCATTTCACCTGCTCGGGCTTGTCCTTCACGATGAACCACCAGCAGACCGCCCAGAGGATCGCCGGCACGCCTTCCGCGATGAACATATGGCGCCAGCCGAACGAATGCACCAGATAGCCCGACACGACCGACATCCACAGCACCGTCACGGGGTTGCCGAGAATCAGGAACGTGTTGGCACGCGAACGCTCGCGCTTCGTGAACCAGTTGCTGATGAAGATCAGCATGGCAGGCATCACGGCCGCCTCGACGACGCCAAGCACGAAGCGGATCACCATCAGCGACGGAATGTTGCTGACCACGCCCGTCAGCGCCGCGCAGCCGCCCCACAACACCAGGCTCCAGAACACGAGCTTCTTGACGCTTCTGCGCTCCGCGTAGATCGCACCGGGAATCTGGAAGAAAAAGTAGCCGAGGAAGAACAGCGCGCCGATCAGCGACGACAGCCCCTTGCTGATGCCCAGATCCTGATTGATGCCGGCGGCGGCGGCGAAACCGTAGTTCGCGCGGTCGAGATAAGCGAGGCTATAGGTGATGAAAACGATCGGCATGATCGTCCACCAACGTCGAATCGCGAGTGATGAGGACATGAATGTCTCCTGTGTCTTGCTGAGGCGGTCGGTTGGCGTGCCGTTGAGCCGCGGTTTGCTCGTCGGAGCGTGCGCGCGGCTGGGCATCTTGTTGTCGTGTCGTGCTGCTGGATCGTGAAACGTTATGCGGCGAGCGTGTCGGCGCTTTCGAGTGCATCGAGTTCGAGGCGTGTCGGCAGGCCTTCCGAATCGCCGATCACCTGGATCGCGAGCGCGCCGATGCGATTGCCGCGCGCCACTGCCTGCGGCAGCGTGCGGCCTTCGAGCAATGCGCTCACCACGCCGACGGCGAAGCCATCGCCCGCGCCGACGGTATCGACCACTTTCTCGACGCGCTGCGCCTCGACGACGCCCGAACCGGCCGCTGTCCGGTAATACGCGCCCTGCGCGCCGAGCTTGACGACGACGCCTTTCGCGCCGCGGTCCAGGTAAAACTGCGCGATGTCTTCCGCTTTCGTATAGCCCGTCAGAATCTCGCCCTCACCGATGCCGGGCAGCACCCAGTCGGCGAAGGTCGCGAGTTCGTTCAGCGCGGCCGCCATCGCTTCGCGCGACGGCCACAGCGTCGGGCGCAGATTTGGGTCGAACGAAATCGTCTTGCCCGCCTGCCGCATTTCGCGCGCCAGATGGAACGCGAGTTCACGCGAACTCGCCGAGATCGCGGGCGCCACGCCCGTCAGATGCAGATGGCGCGCGGGCAGCACGTAGCCGGGCACGTAGTCGTCGAGAGACAGGTGGCTGGCCGCCGAGCCCTTGCGGAAATACTCGACAGCGGGATCGCTGCCGTCGTCGTTCTTCGATTTCAGCTGGAAGCCGGTCGGATAGCGCGCGTCGGTCGTCACACGGCTCGCGTCGATCCCTTCCTTCGTGAGCGTGTCCCGCACGTACTGGCCGAACGAATCGTCACCGACGCGGCTCAGGTAGCCCACCTTGAAGCCGAGCCGCGACAGGCCGATCGCCACGTTGAGATCGGCGCCCGCGATGCGCTTCGTGAACTGGCCGACGCCCGCGAGCGCGCCCGTTTCGGCCGCGACGAACATCGCCATCGCTTCGCCGTAGGTAATGACATCGAGTGTCGGATGCATGGCTTCTCCTGATGATTCGCTGCGGGTTCGCGCCGTCTTACATGGACGCGAGCTGCGCGACGTGGTGCGACGCGTCCTCGGCGATGCGCGTCGCGTCGAACGGGAATTCGATGCCGCGCGGCACGTTGCGCGGCAGAAGCGGCAGCACGGCGGCGAAAACGGGATCGCCGGCGGCGGGCGCGACGGCGAAACGGCGCGCGCCTTCACCCGCGACCGCCTTGCAGTGGATGTACTCCACGTGGTCCGCGAGCTTGCGCGCGGCCTCGACGGGATCGACACCCGGCCACTGCCAGTTGCCGATGTCGAAGGTCATGCCGATGCGCTTGTGGTGGCCTTCCTTCGCCAGCGCGGTAAAGAGCCCGTCGAACTGCGCGAGCGAGCCGCCGCGCGCCAGTTGCCCGTTCTCGACCACCAGCCGCGCCGCGACACCCTTCGTGCACGTGGCGATCGCGTCGCCGTGCGCGCGTCCCGCGAAACCGCCCAGCTGCAGCTTGACGAAGCGCGCACCGAGCGCCGTCGCTTCGATCAGCGCCTCGCGCAGCGTGGCTTCGTCGAGCGCGCCATCGTGTGCGTAGAGCTCGGCGGGCGTCGAGTACACCGACCACAGGCCTTTCGCCGCAATCGACTTGCCGAGCGCCGACAGCGCCTCCACCGACGCTTCCGCCTCCAGCGCAAACAGCTCGCGCCGCACTTCGAAACCGGCTGCGCCGGCTTGCGCCGCCGGCTTGAGCCACGCGTGATGACCGTCCTTGCGGATCGCATCGGCCCCAAACGCACTCGCGACGATCACTACTTCCGGCATGCCTTCCACCTTGCTTTATTGCTCAAAAACGATCTTTGGAATCGGTTCCAAAGACAGGTATCAAAAAAGCGCCCTGGCGCTTGCTGCGAATACTGCCGCGCGTCGGCGCCTCACGCCATAGTGGTTATCCCCTAACGGCCGGACGCACTGGTGGCTGGCCGCGTGTCACCGCTCAGGCACAGGTCGAGAAAGCGTCCGACGAGGCGCGACGGCGCGCTCGCGTGCGGCACGACGATCGAAAACCGCCGCGTCAGCGGCTCGGGGCCGAGCGGCAGGCGGCACAACGCCTCGTTCTCGTGACGCATCGACATCGCCGACACGAAGCCGACGCCCATCCCGGCGCGCACCGCCTCCTTCACCCCTTCGACGCCTGCGATGGCGAGTGCGACGCGCATCGGCACGCCCGAGCGCGCGAAAGCGCGCTCGATCAGCTGCCGCACGCCGGAGCCTTCTTCCCGCAGCACGAGCGCGTGCTCGCTCAGTTCCACGAGCGTGACGGCGGCCACGCCCGCCGCCGCGAGCGGATGCGAGCGCGGCATGATTGCGACGATCTCGTCCTCGTGCCACGGATGCACGGCGGTATCCGGCGGCAAATCCCCGCCGACCTGCCCTTCGACCAGCGCGATATCGAACGACGCCAGCGCACCGACGATATCCGCCGTGTTGCCGTCGTCCGTATGCACGGTGACGTCGGGATGACGGCGCTGGAAGGCGGCGATCAGATACGGCAGCAGATAGCTGGCGGGCGTGGTGCTCGCGCCGATACGCAGCGTGCCCTGCTCCATGCCGCGCAGCGCGTCGCGATACGCATACGCCTGGCGGAACGTGTCGCGCAGCCGCGCGGCATAGCTGGCCAGTTGCTCGCCGGCGGGCGTGAGGCGCACGCCGCGGCCTTCGCGTAAATACAGCGGCTCGCCGAACTCGTCCTGCAATTGCCGCAACTGGCCGGACACGGCGGGTTGCGACAGATGCAATGCGAGCGCGGCACGGCTGATATTGCGGTGCTCGGCGACGGCGGCGAACGTTATAAGCTGATCCGGGGTCATGGAAGCAAAGTATCAGATTCGCCGATATATTTCATCCCAAATCACGATTTCTCATATCGATATATCTAAATTAGGATTAGGCCATCGAGTCAACCAACCTTCGGCAAAGAGGTTGTAGCCCATGTCCACTGCTCCCACCGCTCACACCCATGCCGTTTCCGCCGCGTCATCGACGCGCGGCCAGATCAACGGCATTCTGTTCGTCGCGCTGTTCGCCGCCGCCGTCACCCGCATCGCCGCCATTCCGTCGATAGCCAATCTGGGCATCAGCCCGCTGATCGTCGGCATCGTCGGCGGGATGATCTACGGCAACGCGCTGAAGGACGGCATGCCCGAAAGCTGGGCCGCCGGCGTCAATTTCTCGGCCCGCAAGCTGCTGCGCATCGCCGTCGCGTTCTTCGGGCTGCGCGTGAGCATTCAGGAAATCGCGCAAGTCGGCCTGCCGGGTCTCGCCGAATCCCTGCTGATCGTGGTCAGCACGCTCGTGATCGGCACCTGGGCGGGCATGAAGCTGATGAAGCTCGACCGCGACAGCGCGCTGCTCACGGCAGCGGGCAGCGCGATCTGCGGCGCGGCCGCCGTGCTCGCGTTCGAATCCACCTTGCAATCGAAGCCGCACAAGAGCGCGATGGCCGTCGGCAGCGTGGTGCTGTTCGGCACGCTGTCGATGTTCCTGTACCCCGCGCTGCTGCGCGCCGGCATCCTGCATCTGGACACCACGGGCGTGGGCCTGTTCTTCGGCGGCACGATTCATGAGGTCGCGCAGGTGGTGGGCGCCGCCAGCAACGTGAGCCCGGAAGCGACGCATATCGCGACCATCGTCAAGATGACCCGCGTGATGCTGCTGGTGCCCGTGTTGCTGATCGTCGGCATGTGGGTGAACCGCTCGGCGCGCGGCGCCGCCGCGAAGGATGGCGCGCATGCGCCGCGCAAGCTCGCCGTGCCCTGGTTCGCACTCGGCTTTCTCGCCTGTGTCGCCGTGAACTCGCTGCATATCCTGCCCGAAGCCGCCACCAGCACCATCAACATGCTCGACACCTTCGCGCTGACGATGGCCATGACGGCGCTCGGCATCGAAACACGCCTCTCGCAGATCCGCGACGCCGGTCCCCGTGCGCTGACAACAGGCCTGATCCTCTACGTATGGCTGTTCGCAGGCGGTCTCGGTATCACGTGGCTCGTCCAGCATCTGCTCGGCTAAGCGCCGGCATCCCGCCCGAACAAGCCCCGCCGCGCGCGGGGCTTTTGTGCTTTCCGGGCTGCAACTTCGCGATCGGGCCCGGGCGCTTTCTTGCCTGGCGACAGGCACACCTGCGGCAAGCATCGCGCGGCATACTTCTAGCTCCCTTTCCGTGTGCAAACGTGGCGCGCTCCGCGCCGCCGACAACCGAACAAGGACCGACCGATGACTTATCAGCTCTATTACTGGGATGGATTGCAGGGCCGTGGCGAATTCGTGCGGCTGGCGCTGGAAGAAGCGCGCGCGGACTATGTCGAGGTAGCGCGCGGCGACGAACAGGACGGGCTCGGCACGGGCGCGATGATCGACGTGATGGACAGCCGGTCGGAAGCGTACCTGCCCTATGCGCCGCCCTTTCTGCAGGACGGCGACCTGATCGTTTCGCAGACGGCGAACATCCTGTTCTACCTCGGGCCGAAGCTGAATCTCGCGCCGCAGGTCGAGAGCCTGCGCTACGTCGCGAACGGCCTGCAGCTGACCATCGCCGACATGGTCACGGAAGCGCACGATACGCACCACCCGCTCGCCTCGGGCATGTACTACGAGGAACAGAAAGACGCCGCCAAAATCCGCGCAACGGATTTCATCGACAACCGGATTCCGAAGTTCATGGGCTATTTCGAGCGTGTGCTGAAGCAGAACCCCGCCGGCGACAAACACATGGTCGGCGACACGCTGACCTATGTCGACCTGTCGATGTTCCAGCTGATCGACGGGCTGCATTACGCCTTTCCACGCGGAATGAAGCATTTCGGCGAGCGTCACCCGCGTCTTGCGAGGCTGCACGACGCGGTGCTCAAGCGCCCGAACATCGCCGCCTATCTCGACTCGGAACGGCGTCTGCCTTACAACGAAACCTGCGTTTTCCGGCACTACCCGGAACTGGACAAGGACCCGCGTTGATACGCACTGACGGCATCTTTTCGCCACGTTGCGGCGCGCATGCCCGCTAGCGCGCCCCTCTTCAACCTGTCGTCGCGCAATGCCGATACCATGCGAAGGCTTGCGCGCCACCCATACCAACCCTAAACGCCCGCTCCTGCCGTGCTTTCATTCCTGCTGAGACTGCGCACCCGCGCCGCCCATCTCTTCCGCCTGTCCGACGCGCATACGATGCTGGTGTGGTCGGTGATCGTCGGCATCGTGGGCGCCTTCGCGACGATTGCCTTTCGCGAAGGCATTTCGCTGATGCAGCGCGCGTTCACTGGACAGGACGGCAGTCTCGTCGAAATGGCCCGGCGTCTGCCCATTGCGATGCGTATCGCGTTGCCCGCGTTGGGCGGACTCGCCGCGGGCGTGCTGCTCGTCATCGCGCAGCGTGGCGCCGACAGGAAACAGCATACGGATTACATGGAAGCCGTCGTGATCGGCGACGGCGTCGTGCCCGTGCGCCTCAGCCTGTGGCGCAGCGCGTCGTCGCTGTTCACGATTTCGAGCGGCGGCTCGATCGGCCGCGAAGGGCCGATGGTGCAGCTTGCCGCATTGTGTGCGTCGCTGATCGGGCGCGTCGTGCATTTCGACCCGCCGCGTCTGAAGCTGCTGGTGGCGTGCGGCGCGGCGGCGGGCATCACGTCGGCATACAACGCGCCCATCGCGGGCGCGTTCTTCGTCACCGAACTCGTGCTCGGCTCGATCGCGATGGAAAGTTTCGGGCCCGTCGTAGTGGCGTCGGTGGTTTCGAACATCGTCATGCGCGAGTTCGCCGGTTACAAGCCGCCTTACGAGATGCCCGTGTTCCCGCCCGTCGCGGGACTCGAAGTGCTGTTGTTCGTCGCGCTCGGCCTGCTGTGCGGCGCGGCCGCGCCGCAGTTCCTGCGCCTGATGGACACCGCCAAGGCCGGCTTTCGCCGCCTGCCCGTCCCGCTCCCCGTGCGGCTGGCGCTTGGCGGCCTGATCGTCGGCATTCTGTCGGTGTGGACGCCGGAGGTGTGGGGCAACGGCTATAGCGTCGTCAACGCGATCCTGCATTCGCCATGGACCTGGTCGGCGCTCGTCATCGTGCTGGTGTTCAAGCTGATCGCGACGGCGGCGACGGTCGGCTCGGGCGCCGTGGGCGGCATCTTCACGCCGACGCTCTTCTTCGGCGCGGTGCTCGGCTCGCTGTTCGGGCTCGGCATGAATGCGCTGTGGCCGCACGCGACATCCGCGCCGTTCGCCTACGCGATGGTCGGCATGGGCGCGTTTCTCGCGGGCGCCACCCAGGCGCCGCTGATGGCGATCCTGATGATCTTCGAAATGACGTTGAGCTATCAGGTCGTGCTGCCGCTGATGGTGTCGTGCGTGGTCGCGTATTTCGCGGCGCGTGCGATCGGCAAGACGTCGATGTACGAGGTCACGCTGCACCGCAACCGCGAGGAACAGGAGCGCATGCGGCTGCGCGCGACGCAGATGCGCGAGCTGATCCGCCCGCCGCAAACCGTCGTGCAACCGGACGCGACCGTGCAGGACATGACGCGCGTGTTCCTCGAATACCCCGTCAAGTATCTGTACGTGACGGACGACAGCGGCTGCTTTCTCGGCGTGGTCGCGCTGAAGGACATCACGTCCGATCTGCTCGACAAGCGCGACACGTCGGCGAAAACAGCGGCCGATTATCTGCAGCCGCATTTCGACGTGCTCACGCCCGACATGCCGATCGGCGTCGCGCTCCAGCACTTCATGGCGTTCCAGGGCGAACGGCTGCCCGTGGTCGAAAGCGCCGCACGGCCGACGCTCGCGGGCGTGGTCTACAAGACGTCGCTGCTCGATGCGTATTTCCGCATGAACCCGCGCTAGCCGTCATCGCGTGTGCGGCACGCGTCAGGCGCATGGCAAAGCGCGCCAGGTTCCCTACAATGGATTGACCATGAACGAGCCGCAAGCCGCATCCCGCGATGCACGGCGCTGAGCAACGCCGGCGGAGATGCCCGCACTGCGAGCGGGAGCGAGTATGAGCAAACCGTCCATCGATGCCGTGCGCCGCGACCACGCTGGCTGGATCTTCGTGCATATCGAAGGCGAGCCGTACGAGCGGGGCGAGCAGCACGGCACCTTGCTCGCCGCCGAAATCCAGAGCGCGATCCACACCGCCCGCTATCTCGCGAAATGGGACACGGGCGAGGAATTCGACACGTTCGTCAATGCCGCCGTCGAGCAGTTCGCGCCACGTATCGACAGCGAATCCGCCGACGAGATCCAGGGCATCGCCGACGGCGCCGGACTCACGTTCGCCGAAGTGCTCGCGTGGAACGGTTATATGGATTTGCTGCAAAGCTGGTGGCCGCAGCACGCCGCGCAGCAGAAGCCGCAACTCGGCCTCAAGCCGTGGCGGGGCCGCCGCGGGCATCACTGCAGCGCGTTCATCGCGACGGGCAGCGCGACGCGCGACGGACGCATCGTGATGGCGCACAACTCGTGGGATCGCTACGCCGCGGGCGACGCGTTCAATGTCGTGTTCGACATCGTACCCGCGGCGGGCAACCGGATTCTGATGCAGGGGCTGCCTGGCTGCATTTCCAGCCTGACGGATTTCTGGGTGACGTCGGCGGGCCTGATGGTGACGGAAACCACGATTTCGAATTTCGCTGGCTACAACGCATCGGGCGCGCCCGAGTTCTACCGTTCGCGGCACGCAACGCAGTACGCGAACAGCATCGGCGAATGGTGCGAGATGTTCGCGCTCGCGAACAACGGCGGCTACGCGAACAGCTGGCTGCTCGGCGATGCGAAAACGGGCGAGATCGCGCGGTACGAACTCGGCCTGCATTACTCCGGCTTCGAAAGCACGAAGGACGGCTTCTACAGCGGCTACAACACGGCCACCGATCTGAAAATCCGCAATCAGGAATGCACGGGCGAAGGCGAGGACTACACCGACGTGCGGCGCAACGGCGCGCGGCGGCTGCGTTTCATGCAACTGGAAGAGACACATCACGGCAGGATCGACGTCGAGCTGGCCAAGCAGATGATCGCCGACCATCACGACGTCTATCTCGATCGCCCGGACAATCCCTGCTCGCGGACCATCTGCGGACACCTGGAGCTGGACGACCAGCGCTTCGGCAGCTCCGATCACGGCCCGTTCAATCCGTGGGGCGCGAACGACGGCAAGGTGGTCGACAGCGACATGGCGCGCGACATGGCGTTTTTCGCGCGCTGGGGCCATCCATGCGGCCGGCCGTTCGACGCGCAGGCGTTCATGAAGCGCCATCCGCAGTGGAACTGGCTGAACGGCTATATGCGCGACCGGCCTTCGTGGCCGTGGACGCGCTTCGACGTGTTGCGCTGACAGTTCGCACGCGGTTCGTGCCGGGTTAACGCCACCCGCTTTCTACATAGAGGATGCGCGGCGCATCGCGCGGACCCGCGCCGGCGCTGGCTCGGGCACGCCTGCCCGACACGAAACCGCCTCGAACCTCCATCAATCGAAGCCGATTTCCGTGCTTCCCGGCGCCTCACCAGCGCTTGTAAAAATAACTGGCGTAATATGAGGGGGACGCGCGGTGCTCGCAGACGGCGACCGCGTGGGGCGGGCGCCAGTACGTCGTTGTCGTAATGGCATACCGCTTGCATGCAGTTCCTGCGCTGCCAGGCATAAGGAGGTCGAGCGATGAAAACCTCGACGCTGTTGATCATGGTGACGTTGTCCGCTTCGTGTTTCGCCGCGCCGGTGCATACGGCGACGGACGGCACGATCGACACGGCCGCCGCCCGCGCCAACGCTGCCCCCGTCGCGCCCGCCGCGCCGGACGTCGCGGCCCAGACCGACATCCGGCCGGAGCGATGGGAGCACATCGCGCTGCCGAAGTCGAGGCATCTGGATCGAGGCTTCGTGGCACGGGATGAACATCTGCAGACATGACGGCGCGAAATACGTCGACCTCGACCATGATTCGATGGGCGGATCGTCCCGCTCGCGCCAGCCACTTTCAGAACAACGGAGCGCAAGCATGACGGGATCGGCTATTCCGGGTGAATCGATTGACCTGCAGATCGCAGATATCCTGAGCGGCGTCACCTACCCGCTCAACAAGGACGCGCTCGTCGATGCCGCGCGCGATGCCGGCGCCAGCAACGAGGTGCTGTCGATGCTCGACGGCCTGCCCGAGCAGGATTACGCGGATATCGAATCGGTGACGAAACTGATCGGCAGCAATTTCGGGCCGGGCCTTGGCATCTGACGGCGAATCCATGCAGGACCTTGGCTCGACCGCCGTAGCGGCAAACGGAACGCCTCTGGACAGTGCGCGGCGCAACCACGACTGGATCCGGCGCGCGCCCGCGCGGGACGGCGTCGAGCGCATCGAGGCATTCTTCCAGCACAACGGCTACGCACTGCACCGGCACGATACTTACGCGATCGGTTGCACGCTGGCGGGCGTGCAGAGCTTTCACTACCGGCGCAGCGTGCGCAACAGCCTGCCCGGCGGCACCATGGTGCTGCACCCCGACGAGGCACACGACGGTCAGGCGGGCACCGCCGAAGGCTTCCGCTACCGGATGATCTATGTCGAGCCCGCACTGTTCCAGGCGGCGCTCGGCGGCAAGCCGCTGCCGTTCATCGAAGGCGGTTTGTCGGACGATCCGCGTCTCGCGGCCGCGACGCAAGCGCTGCTGCAAGGCATAGACCGCGCCATGGACCCGCTCGAACAGGACGACGCGCTCTTCGATCTCGCGCATGCGCTCGACGCCGTGTCGGGCGCGCGGCCACTGCGCGCCTCGGCCGACTTCCGCGCCGCGCAACTGGCGCGAGACTACCTGCACGCCGCGCTCGAACGCCCAGTGACGCTCGATGAACTGACCGCCGCGAGCGGCCGCGACCGCTGGAGCCTGTCGCGCGATTTCCGGGCGTTCTTCGGCACCAGCCCGCATCGCTATCTGACAATGCGGCGTCTCGATGCCGCGCGTCAATCGATGCTCGGCGGCATGGCGCTGGTCGATGCCGCCGCGACTGCGGGTTTTGCGGATCAGAGCCACATGACGCGGCACTTCGTGTCCGCTTATGGCGTGACGCCATCGCGCTGGGTGCGCATGATCAACGCGCAAACCCGCTGAGAACCGCGAGCGTTTGCACGAACGTTCAAGACGCGTGCACGGCCGCGTCTTTACACTCGACGGCATCGACTTTCAACACAAGGAAACGCGATGTCCTCCTCCTATTTCCCCATCAATTTCGCCAGCAAGCTGAGCCTGATCAACGATCAATGGCAAGCGCGCGTGGTCGCCGAGATGAACGACTACCAGTTCAAGCTGGTAAAGATAGAAGGCGATTTTATCTGGCACGATCACGCGGATACGGACGAAACATTCATCGTGCTCGACGGCGAGTTGCGCATCGACTTTCGCGACGGCGCGGTGAAGCTTTCAGCGGGCGACATGTTCGTCGTGCCGAAGGGCAAGGAGCACAAGCCCTACGCGGAGAAAGAAGTGAAACTGCTGTTGATCGAGCCGCGCGGCGTGAAGAACACGGGCAGCGAAACCAGCGAACGCACCGCCGCCAACGACGTCTGGATCTGAGCGGCCCGCGCGCTATTCCATCGTCCTGCCGAACACGACGCGCGCGAAGAAACTGCCGAGCACTTCTTCCGCGCGCCCGGCCGAAAAACGTTGAGGATCGACGGTAAAGAAAAACTGCATGCCGTCGCACAAACCCATCAGCCCCAGCGCCAGCGTCTCGGCCGGCAACGGCAGCGGCGTGCCGACGCGCACCGAAAACTCCGTGATGTACGCCGTGAGTTGCTCGAGCTTCTCATGCATGAACGCATTGAAGCGCACGCGGAACCGCACGTCGCGCGCGGCCAGCAGCTTCGCCTCCACCCACAGCAGGAAGCACTTGTTCTCGCTCGGCATGCGGCTGTAATAGCGCAGCACGCTCGCTTCCATATCTTCCCGCGTCGCGTTCGCTTCGAAGATGTTCTGCAGATCCGCCTGCATCGACTCGTGATCGCGTCGCAACAACTCCAGAAACAGTTCGGGCTTGCTGCGGAAATTCGAATAGAACGCGCCGCGCGTGTAACCCGCCGCCTCCGCGATGTCTTCGACGCTCGCCGCGACGAACCCCTTCTTCATGAAAATGGCCTGCGCAGCATCCAGCAGACGCAGGCGCGTCTGGTCTTTGCTCTGTTCGCGAGTGAGTCGTTTGCGTTTCATGTTTAACAGTCTAGCATCGTTCCCCAACACGATTCAGTTTTGCATTCAGATACAGCCGTGTATTAGAATGCAATTCACCATCTGAAGCAATGAGCCGCGTTGCGACGCGAAACGAAACGCTCGCGGCCCGCTTCGCTGCACGCCGTCGGTAGCCTCTGGCTTGCCGTATCCGTTTGCATCTCAGCCTGGGGGCATCGTGAATCGTTCCCGTCGTGGCGCGCCAGCCATCGCGCGCAAGCAGTCCACCTGTTCCGCGTTGCTTCATCGCGCCCCGCTCGGCGCACTCGTGCTGGCGGCCGCGCTCGCACTCGCCGCATGTCACAACAAGGAAGCCGCCGCGCCTGCGCCGCGGCCCGTCGTCGCCGTCGCCGTGCATGCCGACGGCCAGCCGCTCGCTGCCTCGCTGCCGGGCGAAGTACAGGCGCGCTATTCGACGCCGCTGTCGTTCCGGATCGCCGGCAAGATCATCGAGCGGCGCGTGCGGCTGGGTGATGTCGTGCAGAACGGCCAGGTCGTCGCGCGGCTCGATCCCGCCGACGCGCAGAAGAACGCCGCCAGCGCCGCCGCGCAACTCGAGGCCGCCCAGCACCGGCTCGTGTATGCGAAGCAGCAGCTCGACCGCGACCGTGCGCAGGCGCGCGAGAACCTGATCGCGCAGACGCAGCTCGAACAGACGGAAGACGCGTACGCGTCGGCCGCGGCGCAACGGGATCAGGCGCAGCAACAGGCCGCGCTGGCGAAAGATCAGCTTCAATACGCAACCCTCACCGCCGATCACGCGGGCGTCATCACGGCCGAACAGGCGGATACGGGGCAGAACGTGTCGGCGGGACAAGCCGTCTACAACCTCGCATGGTCGGGCGATGTGGACGTGGTCTGCGACGTGCCCGAAGGCGCGCTCGCATCGCTGCGCGTCGGCCAGATGGCCAGCGTCAAGCTCGGCGCGCTGCCGGGCCGCACATTCAACGCGCGCGTGCGCGAACTGTCGCCCGCCGCCGATCCGCAAAGCCGCACGTATCGCGCGAAGCTCACGCTGGACCAACCCGGCCCCGACGTGCGCCTCGGCATGACGGCCGACATCGACTTCGCGCACGACAACGCCGCCGCGCATGCCAGCCTGTACACGCTGCCGGCCACAGCGCTGTTTCACGACGGCACGCAGCCCGCCGTCTGGATCGTGAAAAGCGGCAGCGATCAGCTCGAACTGCGCCGCGTGCAGGTCGCGCATTACGCCGAGCGGACCGTTGCGATCTCGCAGGGATTGAATGAAGGCGAACGTGTCGTGTGGCAAGGCGTGCATACGGTGACGGCGGGCGAGACAGTCCGCGTCGTGCCGCCGTTGCATCCCGAGGATTTCGCGTCATGAGCGCAGTGCACGACGAAGAAGGACGTTTCAACCTGTCCGCGTGGGCGCTGCGTCATCAGGCGCTGGTGGTGTTTCTGATCACGCTGGCGACGGCGTTCGGCATCCTCGCCTATACGAAGCTCGCGCAATCCGAAGATCCGCCGTTCACGTTCCGCGTGATGGTGATCCGCACCTTCTGGCCCGGCGCGACCGCGCGCCAGGTGCAGGAACAGCTCACCGATCGCATCGGCCGCAAACTCCAGGAAACCCCCGCGATCGATTTTCTGCGCAGCTATTCGCGCCCCGGCGAATCGCTGATCTTCTTCACGATGAAGGACTCGGCACCCGTCAAGGATGTGCCGGAGACCTGGTATCAGGTGCGCAAGAAGGTCGGCGATATCGCGCAGACGCTGCCGCAAGGCATTCAGGGACCGTTCTTCAACGACGAGTTCGGCGACGTCTACACGAACATCTATACGCTCGAAGGCGACGGGTTTTCTTCAGCGCAGCTGCGCGACTACGCCGACGAATTGCGCACGGTGCTGCTGCGCGTGCCGGGTGTCGGCAAAGTCGACTATTTCGGCGATCCCGATCAGCACATCTATGTCGAGATCACGAATACGCAGTTGACGCGCCTCGGCATTTCGCCGAATCAACTCGCCCAGGCGATCAACTCGCAGAACAGCGTCTCGCCGTCCGGTACGCTGACAACTTACGACGACCGCGTGTTCGTGCGCCCCACAGGACAATTCAAAGACCTGAATGCGCTCGCCGACACGTTGATCCGGATCAACGGACGCTCGTTCCGGCTCGGCGATATCGCGACCATCAAACGCGGCTACGACGATCCGCCCGTCACGCAAATGCGCTTCCAGGGCAAGCCCGTGCTAGGCATCGGCGTGACGATGCAGCCAGGCGGCGACGTGATCCGGCTCGGCAAGTCGCTCGACGAGAAGATGAAGGACTTGCAGGCGCATCTGCCCGCAGGCCTCAAACTGGTCGAAGTATCGAGCATGCCGCACGCCGTCGCGCGGTCCGTCGACGACTTTCTCGAAGCCGTCGCCGAAGCCGTGGCGATCGTGCTGGTCGTCAGTCTCGTGTCGCTGGGGTTACGCACGGGGATGGTGGTCGTCATCTCTATTCCCGTCGTGCTCGCCGTGACGGCGCTGTGCATGTATCTGTTCGATATCGGTTTGCACAAGGTGTCGCTGGGCACGCTGGTGCTCGCGCTCGGGCTGCTCGTCGACGATGCCATCATCGCCGTCGAAATGATGGCCGTGAAGCTCGAACAGGGCTGGAGCCGCACGCGTGCCGCGGCGTTCGCCTATACGAGCACCGCGTTTCCGATGCTGACGGGCACGCTCGTCACCGTGTCCGGTTTCCTGCCCATCGCGCTCGCCAAGTCGAGCACGGGCGAATATACGCGCTCGATATTCGAAGTGTCGGCGATTGCGCTGATCGCGTCGTGGCTCGCGGCTGTCGTGCTGATTCCGATGCTCGGCTATCACCTGCTGCCCGAGCGCAAACGCCAGCCGCACGAACCCGAGGATCACGAGCACGACATCTACGAAACGCGGTTCTATCGACGCCTGACAGGCTGGATCACGTGGTGCATCGAGCGGCGTTTCGTCGTGCTCGCGATTACCGTGATTCTGTTCGTCGTGTCGCTTGCGGGCTTCGCGCTCGTGCCGCAGCAGTTCTTCCCGAGCTCCGACCGCCCCGAACTGCTCGTCGATGTGCGGCTGCCCGAAGGCGCTTCGTTTGAAGCGACATTGCGCCAGGCGCAGCGCATCGAAAAGGCGCTTGCGGGCCGGCCCGAAATCGATCATTCGGTAAACTTCGTCGGCTCGGGCGCACCGCGTTTCTATCTGCCGCTCGACCAGCAATTGCAGCAGCCGAACTTCGCGCAGTTCGTGATCACGGCGAAGTCAGTCGAGGAGCGCGAAAAACTCGCGCGCTGGCTCGAACCCAAACTGCGCAACGACTTCCCCGCGATCCGCACACGCCTGTCGCGCCTCGAAAACGGCCCGCCTGTCGGCTATCCCGTGCAGTTTCGCGTGAGCGGCGACGACATCGCGACGGTGCGCGGCATCGCCGAGAAAGTGGCCGCAACGATGCGCGCGAACCCGGGCACAGCCAACGTTCAGTTCGACTGGGACGAGCCCGCCGAGCGCTCGGTGCGATTCGAGGTCGACCAGAAGAAAGCGCGCGAGTTGGGCGTGACGTCGGCGGACGTATCGAGCTTTCTGGCGATGACGCTGTCGGGCTACACGGTCACGCAATACCGCGAGCGCGACAAGCTGATCAGCGTCGATCTGCGCGCGCCGAAGAACGAGCGCGTCGACCCGTCGCAACTGCTGACGCTCGCGATGCCCACGCCCAACGGCGCGGTGCCGCTCGGCGCACTCGGCCGCATGCGCGACGACCTCGAATATGGCGTGATCTGGGAGCGCGACCGTCAACCGACCATCACCGTGCAGTCCGACGTGCGCGGCAACGCGCAAGGCATCGACGTCACGCATGCCGTCGACAAACAGCTTGCGCAGATTCGTTCGACGCTGCCCGTGGGCTACCGCATCGAGATCGGCGGTTCGGTCGAGGAAAGCGCGAAGGGACAGACGTCGATCAATGCGCAGATGCCGATCATGATCATTGCCGTGCTGGTGTTGCTGATGATCCAGTTGCAGAGCTTCGCGCGCGTGCTGATGGTCGTGCTGACCGCGCCGCTCGGCCTGATCGGCGTGGTCGCGACCTTGCTGCTGTTCGGCAAGCCGTTCGGCTTTGTCGCGATGCTGGGCGTGATTGCGATGTTCGGCATCATCATGCGCAACTCGGTGATTCTCGTCGATCAGATCGAGCAGGACATCGCGCAGGGACACAAGCGCTTCGATGCGATCGTCGGCGCGACGGTGCGGCGCTTCCGGCCCATCACGTTGACGGCCGCCGCCGCCGTGCTCGCGCTGATTCCGCTGTTGCGCTCGAACTTCTTCGGCCCGATGGCGACGGCGCTGATGGGCGGCATCACGAGCGCGACGGTGCTCACGCTGTTCTATCTGCCCGCGCTGTACGCCGCGTGGTTCCGGGTGCGCGGCGAAGAGCGCGATCCGCGCCCTGCGCCGTCCGACCATTCGGGGAACTGACATGAGCCTTGTTTCGATGACCCGTAGGTCTGTTGCCGTAGCCGTTGCTTGCGTGTTCGCGGCGGCCTGTTCGTTCGGCCCGAACGGCAATCCGCCCGCAATGCCCGAACCCGCGCACTATGGCGCCGATCCGCAACCGGCGCAGACCGTGCCGGCGCAAGGGGTCGCGCAGCAGTTCGTGGTGGGCGCGAAGGCGGTGCCGCAATGGTGGCGCACGTTCGAATCCGATCAACTGAACGCGCTCGTCGACGAAGGCTTGCGCAACAGCCCGACGCTCGCCGCCGCCGACAAGAGTCTCACGGCTGCACGCGAGCAGTTGCGCGCACAGGTCGGCAGCAACATGTTGCCGACCATCGACGCGGGCGGGCAGGCGGCTCGCCAGCGCGCGCTGGCGATTCCCGAGATCGGGCCGAATACGTTTCTGTACAACACGTTCGTCGGGCAGTTGCAGGCGCAGTACACGTTCGATATTTTCGGCGCGTCGCGGCTCGCGAATGCGGCGCTGGCGTCGCGTGTGAACGTGCAGGCGTACCAGTTCGATGCGGCGCGGCGCGCGCTGGCTGCGAACATCGTGGCCGCGGCGATTTCGGCGGCGATGCTCGACGCGCAGGTGCAAACCACGGAGCGGCTCGTCGCGCTCGCCGACGATCAGGCGCGCGACACGCAGCGCCGCTACGCACTCGGCGCGGTATCGCATGGCGATCTGTTGAACGCACAGCAGAGCGCTGCTTCGCTTGCCGCGAGTCTGCCGCCGGCACGCCAGCAGTTGCTGACGACGCGGCATGCGCTTGCGGTGCTGCTCGGACGTACGCCGGACGAGGCGCCGCCTGCGCTCGATCTTGCGTCGCTGCATGTGCCGGACCAGGTGCCCGTCTCCGTGCCTTCCGATCTGCTCAAGGCACGCCCCGATATTCAGGCCGCCGATGCGACGCTCAAGGCTGCAGCCGCCGATGTCGGCGTCGCGACTGCGCAGATGTTTCCGAGCTTGACGCTGAGCGCGTCGATGGGACAAGGGGGATTCAGCTGGCCTGTTGCGCTGTCGGGCGCGGGGGCGATCTGGAGCATCGGCGCATCGATCACGCAGCCGATCTTTCATGGCGGTGCGCTGTTTGCACAGCGGCGCGCGGCTGTCGCTTCGTATGATGCTGCGACGTCGCAGTACAAGCAGACGGTGCTGGCGGCGTTTCAGAATGTCGCGGATACGCTCGCCGCGCTCGAGCATGATGCCCAATCGCTCGATGCCGCGAGTGTGGCTGCGCTTGCCGCGCAGAAGTCGTTTGAGGAGACGGCTGCGAGGTATCGGCTGGGGGCTGTGCCGGTTACCGCGGCGCGGGCTAGCGAGCAGCAGTATCGCAATGCGCGGCTTGATGAGATTCGGTTTACCGGTGCGAGACTGAACGATACGGCGGCGTTGTTTCAGGCGATGGGGAATCCTCCGGGCGAAGGATTGGCGTCGCCTGTTGTGCAGTGAATCTCGGGGTTGGTGTTATCAACGGTTTTTGTTCACCGGCTTGTTCTAGCGGGGGCGGTTTGGTTTTGGTTTGTTTGGTTTTGGTTTGTTTGGTTTTGGTTTGTTTGGTTTTGGTTTGTTTGCCTTTGCGCTGGCAGCCGCGTTTTGCCCTTTGCGCTGGCATCCGCGTTTAGCGCTTTGCCCTGGCATCCGCGATTCGTTAGCGTGCTTCACGCGTCGCCCCTGTGCGGGGCGGCA
>NZ_JAGUUD010000071.1:0-45795 GCF_020177535.1 Paraburkholderia sp. XV
CGATCGAGCATCAATCCTTCGGGCAATCGCCGCATCTTGAGAAGCCAGTCGACCAACCCACGGCACAGTTCGACGAAACGCCGGCATACATTGCGAATGGCTGCGCCGCTGTTACGGCGAAAGTCGGCGATCGTCTTGAAGTCCGGAGCCAGACGTCCCGTTAGCCACATCAACTCGACGTTGCGCTGGCATTCACGCTCAAGACGCCGGCTGGAAGGTATCCGGTTCAGGTAGCCGTAGATATAGATCTTCAGCATCACACCCGGATGGTAGGACGGGCGGCCCGTCATCGCCGGCGTGGTACCGTCGAAACCGAGTTCTGCAAGATCCAGTTCGTCGACGAAGGCGTCTATGACCCTGACCGGGTTGTCCTGTCCGATGTAGTCATCCACGCATTCTGGAAGTAGTGCGACCTGCTTGCGGTCATCGCCTTCAACGAATCGCTTCATGAGTCACCCGGGCTCAATGCGTTGATTCAGTTTAGGCGATCAATGCGTTTTGACACACTCTGGACCCGCAGCGGCCAGTCGCGGTTTCCAAAAGCGGCCGTTTGACGCCATATGAGTCTCCCTTGCAGCTTTACCTTTACCCGTCTTGTTCTGGCTTGAAGAAACGGATCTCGAACACGTCTTTGGTTTCCTTCACAAAGATTTTTCGTCCGCAGTTCCAGCATGTAAGTAGGAGTTCAGACCGTCGTACGAGATCGGAGATCAGGTCACCCGCGCTTTTTCCTAGATGGTTCTCATCAAGGAATTCCTCCATCGCGAGCAAAGATATGCCTGTTCCGCAGAATAGGTTTTTATGTACGAGTTGATCACACTTGCAGCGGACCCATGAGCCCATTTCTTACTCTCCTTCACGCGTAGAACTCGCGTCTCAAAAATTGAAGCCGTTGTAGGCCGTCCTCGCAAGTCGATTTCCACAGCTGTCAACGGCGGCATGCGTTATGAAACGGCCTCGACCGATGCGGTCGGCGCTTTCCGCCCCTGAACCGCCGGTCGCTGGATCATGATTTTGGCGTCGGGTAATGAAATACACCGATTATTCGACCGCAGGGCCGAAATTTAAAAATCACGGAAAGCGATGTCATGGTGGCCGCACCCTGATCAAACGACGCGTCAAACGAGGCCATGTGTTGGAAGAAACCATGGCTGCTTTCGTCCGACCAGTCGACGAGCCATGCGAGTGGCTCAAGCCGGCAGGTCCAAATTCAAAAGAGCTAACTTCAGTGCCTAGCGCCGTGCGATCGAGGCGACGTTGGCGTTGCGGTTTAAGACACGATGGCGCTGTTGCGTCTGCCCGCCTGCGTAACGACTGCGACGTTCGCATTGCGGTACTGCTGCGGCTGAGCATGGTTTTAGGTATGGGATAGTGTAAACCCTAAGTCGACATTCCCATTGAATGGGAATCGCATTTTTGTCCAGCGGGAGCGACGTGGCATTCTGCGTGATCGGAATCCCATCTCTTCGGGCAAAACTCAACGTGAAACAGGAATCCAGCGTCATCGGCGCCGAGCGCCTGCTGCTCGTACTTGCTTCGCTCGCGAGCCACGGCAAAGCCATGTCCGTGAAGGACATGCTCGGCGTGACCGGCCTCGCGCAAAGCACGCTCTATCGCCAGATCGCGCTGCTTAAGCGCTGGGGCTTCGTGACGGAGGACGCGGGCTGCTATGCCCCTGGTCCTGTGAGCCTGCAGCTCGCACTCGGCTTCGACATCAATTCGATGCTGGTCGAAGCGAGCCGCGACGGCATGGCGGAGCTCTCGCGCGCGACGCAGGAGAGCGTCGGGCTCATCATCGCCGTGAACGACCAGGTGATCTGCCTCGAGATGGTCGAGAGCACGCACTCGCTGCGTTGCTCGTTCGAAAAAGGCCGCGCGGTGCCGTTGCGCGCGGGCGCGTCCGCCAAGTCGCTGCTCGCCTTCATGGCGGAGAGAACGCGCAACGAAGCGCTGGAGCGCCAGTTCGCCGGCGACGACGCGGCGCGGGCCGCCCTCGAAACGGAGCTCGAGCGCATTCGCGCGCGCGGTTACGCCGTAAGTGACAGCGAAGTCGATCCCGGAGTCTGGGGCGTGAGTGCGCCCGTGTTCCGGCGCATGTCGCGCGGCGCGGGCGCGAGCGCATCGATCACGCTGATGGCCCCGTCCTTGCGCGCGGCGGGCCGCGAACAACAACTCGCCGACTGGACCGTGCGAACGGCCAACAGCATTTCTACCCGACTGCAATCTGCCTGAGCCTCACTCAACCACGACCACACACTTTGGAGCCCGCACCATGAAACTGAAAACCCTTCTCTCCACTGCAAGCCTCGGCATGGCGTTGCTGACGGCGATCGCGCCCGGCACGGCATCCGCGCAGGATTCGAACGCGCTCAACGTTGCAACCGACGCAACCTTCCCGCCGATGGAATTCGTCGACAAAGGCCAGCGCACCGGCTTCGACATCGACATCATGAACGCGCTGGCCAAGGCGATGGGTAAGCAGGTCCAGTGGACGGACATCGACTTCAAGGGGCTCATTCCGGGTCTTGTGGCGCGGCGGTTCGACGCGGCGATCTCGGGCATCTACATCACGCCTGAGCGCGCGCAAGTGGTCGATTTCACACAGTCCTACTTCGCGGGCGGTCTCTCCGCGCTCGTCAAGGCGGACTCGCCGATCAAAACCCTCGCCGATCTCAACGGCAAGAAAGTAAGCGTGCAGGTCGGCACGAAGTCAGTCAATTTCCTGCGCGACAACTATCCGCAGGTGCAGCGAGTGGAGGTGGAAAAGAACCAGGAGATGTTTGATCTCGTTGGTATCGGCCGTGCCGACGCCGCCGTCACTGGCAAGCCCGCCGCGTATCAGTTTGTGCGCACGCGCCCCGGTTTCCGTGTGCTCGACAAGGAGTTGACGACCGAAGCGTACGGCATCGCGGTGCGCAAGGATGAACCGCAACTACGCGACCAGATGAACGCCGCGCTCGCGAAGATCAAGGCGGACGGCACTTACGACGCCATCGTGAAGAAGTGGTTCGGCGCGAGTACCAGCACTGCGGCGAACGCCAAGTAATCCGGCGGACCCGACTCATGCAACTCGACTTCACGCCGGCGTTCGCCGGTTGGGCCGACATCGCGCACGGCGCGCTGGTCACAGTTGAAGTGACCGCCGCCGCGCTCGTGCTCTCGTGCCTGCTCGGCCTCCTGATTGGCATCGGCCGGCTCTATCCGCAACGGCGGCTCGTTTACGGCTTTTGCACCGGCTACTTGATCTTCTTCCGCGGCACACCGCTGCTCGTGCAGCTGTTCTTGCTGTTCTTCGGCCTGCCGCAGTTCAATATCCTGCTTCCCGCGTTCGTCTGCGGGATGCTCGGGCTTGGGTTGTATTCGGCGGCCTACGTGTCGGAGATCGTGCGCGGCGCGATCCAGTCCGTGGATCGAGGACAAATGGAAGCGGCACGCTCCATCGGCATGTCGTCGGGACAGGCCATGCGCGCGATCATTCTGCCGCAGGCCATCGTGCGCATGATCCCCCCGCTCGGCAATGAGTTCATCGCGCTGATCAAGAACTCGGCCCTGGTGTCGCTACTGACGATCGACGACCTCATGCACGAAGGCCAGAAAATCATCAGCGTGTCCTACCGGTCGCTCGAAGTGTATATCGTGATCGCGCTCGTGTATCTCGTGCTCACGCAGGCGACCAACTTCATTCTTCATCGCGTCGAGCGTCGGCTGCGCGCAGGAGGCATGGTGCAATGAGCAGCGTTCAACCCATCGTCAGCATTCGTGAACTCACGAAGTCGTTCGGCACACATCGCGTATTGAACGCCATCGACTTCGACATCCAGCCGAGCCAGGTCGTGGTCGTGATCGGGCCGAGCGGTTCCGGCAAGAGCACCTTCCTGCGTTGCTGCAATGGACTGGAACAGCCCGAGCGCGGCACGATCGATATTTGCGGTCACCGGCTCGTCGATCACGGCACGATGCTCAAGGACCGCCCGCTCAACGCGCTGCGCACCGAAGTGGGCATGGTGTTCCAGTCGTTCAACCTGTTCCCGCATCTCTCGGTGCTGCACAACATCACGGTGGGTCCGCGCATGCTGCGCGGCGCCTCGAAAGCCGACGCCGAAGCCGCTGCGCTTGCCCTGCTCAAGAAGGTGGGTCTCGAGCACAAGGCGGATGCGATGCCTGCGAGCCTTTCGGGCGGCCAGAAGCAGCGCGTCGCCATCGCGCGGGCTTTGGCAATGCAGCCGCGCGTCATGCTCTTCGACGAACCGACTTCCGCGCTCGACCCCGAACTTGTGGGCGAAGTGCTGCAGGTGATGAAGCTGCTCGCCTCCGAAGGCATGACCATGCTCGTTGTTACGCACGAGATGGGCTTCGCGAAGGAAGTGGCCGATGTCGTGGTCGTGATGGATGGCGGCGAGATCGTTGAAGCGGGGCCGCCCGCGCAGATTTTCTCGACGCCCACGCAACCCCGCACCCGCTCGTTCCTGCAGGCCGTGCTGTCGCGCGCGTGAACCCGACCTTGATACGCGGCGCCGCGCTCGTGGCGTCGCCGTGGAAAAACGGCGGCGGCATCACGCGCGACGTCGCGTCCTGTGCGCACGCGTGGCGCGTGAGCATTGCCGATATCGATCGCGACGGGCCGTTCTCGCGTTTCGACGGCATCGACCGCCTGTTGATGGTTCTCGACGGCGCAGGGATGACGCTCGGTGGCGCAGGCGTCCTGGGTGCGTTTGACGTTGCGCACTTCACCGGCGAGGCGCCAGTGACGGCGCACCTCGCAAACGGCACGGTGCGGGTGTTCAACCTGATGACGTACCGCGGCGCGGCGCGCGCCTCAGTCGACATCGTGCGCGCGCCGGGGCGCCGGACCTTCGCCGCGGACACGGCGTTGCTGCTTTGCGCGCAGGGATCGAGCGAGGTGCGGGCCGGGCCGGCGTGCATCGCGCTGACGCCACTCGACACGCTGCGCATCGACCGGGCGAATCCCGTCGAGATCGCCATAGAAGGAGATGGCGTGCTGGTGTGCACGTCGCTGAATACGGATGCCGACTCTTGAATTTATCACCGAAATCGCTCTTCGCAGCCCATGCGCTGCTGCCTGACGGCTGGCGCACCAACGTTCTGATCGAGTGGAACGACGCGGGTACGCTCGTCGCCGTTACGCCCGACACAACCACCGCGCCGACGGATGCCGGGGTCGCAGCGGGGCCGGTCATTCCGGGCATGCCGAACCTGCATTCGCACGCGTTTCAGCGCGCCATGGCCGGCCTCACGGAATACCGCGCCAATCCCACGGACAGCTTCTGGAGCTGGCGCGACCTGATGTACCGCTTCGCCGCACGCATCACGCCCGAGATGCTCGGTGCGATAGCGCGCTGGCTGTATGTCGAGATGCTCAAGGCGGGCTATACGTCCGTCTGTGAGTTCCACTACGTGCACCACGCGCAGGACGGCGGCCGTCACTCGCATCCGGCCGAACTCGCGCAGCGCGTCGTGGATGCCGCGGTCGAGACCGGCATCGGCATGACGATGCTGCCGGTGCTCTATCAGTACAGCGGCTTCGGCGCGCAACCGCCGCGCGCCGACCAGCGCCGCTTCATCAACGCGACCGACGCCTTTCTGGAGCTTCTCGGCGCGCTGCGCGCCGCGCGTCCGGAACACGGCGCGCTGCGTTACGGAATCGCGCCGCACTCGCTGCGCGCTGTATCGGAGGATTCATTGCGCGCCGCGCTCGAAGGACTCGACGCGATGTCGCCCGGCGCACCGGTGCATATCCACATTGCGGAGCAGACCGCGGAAGTAGATGCCTGCGTCGCAGCGCTCGGCGCACGGCCCGTGCAATGGCTGCTCGAGCGTTTCGACGTCGACGCGCGTTGGTGCCTCGTGCATGCGACGCACGTCGACGAACGCGAAACGCTTGCACTCGCGAAGAGCGGCGCGATAGCGGGCCTGTGCCTCACGACTGAAGCGAATCTCGGCGACGGCCTGTTCCCCGCAAGCGACTACCTCGATGCAGGAGGCGCATTCGGCGTCGGCTCGGATAGCCATATCGGCGTGGACTGGCGCGCGGAACTGCGCCTGCTCGAATATGGCCAGCGGCTCGCGCGGCGTCAGCGCAACGTGCTGGCCTCGCCGCAGGCATCGCATGTCGCCGACCGCCTGTTCCAGGGCGCGCTTGCGGGCGGCGCACGTGCGACCGGCCGCGCGGCCGGCGCCCTCAAGCAGGGCGCGCAAGCGGACTGGATCGTGCTCGATCCCGACCATCCCGATCTCGCCGAGCAGACCGGCGCGACGTGGCTGTCGTCCGCCGTCTTTTGCGAGCACGGCGAAACACCGGTGCGCGACGTCTTCGTCAACGGCGAGCGCGTGATCCACGAGCGCCGTCATCGCGACGAAGCCAGGCTTTACGCGGACTATCGCCGGGCGTTGGCGCAGCTTCTCGCCGACGCCTGAGCGCAACCGTCAACCGATCCCAGGCTCCATGAACGATCTCTTCTCACTCGACCGCGGCGATGCGCCGCTGATGATTTCCATTCCCCATCTAGGCACGCACATCCCGGTTGCGCTGCGCGACCGGTACACCGATATCGCGCTGAACGTCAGCTGACACTGACTGGCATCTGGACCGCCTCTACGGATTCGCCCGCGCGCTCGGCGCAACGATTCTAGGTGCGCGCGTGTCACGTTACGTGATCGACCTGAACCGGCCGTCGAACGACGAGAGCCTATATCCGGGGCAGACCACCACGTCGCTGTGCCCGACCGAGACCTTTCGCGGCGAGCCGCTGTATCGCGACGGCTGCGCGCTGGACGCGGCCGAACGCAATCGCCGCGTGGCCACTTACTGGCAGCCGTATCACGACGCCCTGCATGAAGAACTGACGCGCTTGCGCCGCCAGCATCTCAACGTGCTACTGTGGGAAGCGCACTCGATCGCGAGCGTGCTGCCACGGTTATTCGAAGGCCAGCTGCCGGACCTGAACATCGGCACCCAAGATGGCCGCACCGCCGCGCCTTCAGTGCAGGAAGCGGTGCAGCGCGTCGCCGCGGCGAGTCCGTTCACGTGGATTGCGAACGGCCGCTTCAAGGGCGGCTTTATCACACGGCACGCCGGCGCGCCGCATGACGGCGTGCATGCGGTGCAACTGGAGATGTGCCAGTCCACCTACATGAGCGAGAACGCGCCGTTCGACTATCTGCCCGAGGTCGCGAAGAAAGTGGAGCCGGTGGTACGCGGCATGGTGAATGGTGCGCTCGACGCAAGGCGGTGTCAGGTTGGTGGACAGACAACGGTAGAATGAAGCGATGAACAAGACGAAATCGCTTTATCACGGCCACCGCCTCCCTGCTGTTGTCATCAGTTGCGCCGTTCGCTGGTATTTCCGGTTCAACCTGAGCCTGCGCGACATTGAGGAGTTGTTGCTTGACCGTGGCGTCGTGGTCACGTACGAGACGGTCCGCTGCTGGTGCGACAAGTTCGGCGCGGGATTCGCCCGGTGGGCGAAGTTGGTGCGGCGGAAGTCGGGCAGCACCTGGCACCTTGACGAGATGTTCGTGACACTGCGAGGCGAGCCGTATCTGTTGTGGCGTGCGGTCAACGAGCATGGTGCCGAGCTCGACGTGCTGGTACAAAAGCGCCGTGATAAGGCCGCCGCGAAGCGCTTCTTCAGGCGGGTGCTGCGATCAAACCCGGTGCCGCGCAAGATCGTTACCGATCAACTGCGCAGTTATCCGGCGGCGAAGGCTGACATTCCTGAACTCGCTCAGGTAAAGCACGTCTTCGTCAAAGCGGCTGCTCGCGTGAACAACCGCGCCGAGAACAGCCACCAGCCAATCCGCAGGCGCGAACGCCAGATGTGCGGCTTTCGTGACGCGCGTCGCACGCAGGCGTTTCTCTCATGCTTCGGCCCGATCCGGCAGCACTTCGCGTTGCCCAGACATCAGATGAACGCGGCATGTCATCGCGCCATACTAAAAGAACGCCTCGCCACATGGCATAAATGGGCTACCGCAACCGCAGTCGAACGAGTTAGCTGATAAGGATACCTACGCGGTATACAGACACGTAGCCTACGCACCTCAACTTGACAGTGCCGGCGATCAGGGTACCCGCCCCATTCCAGAGCCGATATGTGCTGCTTGTCGGTGAGACGGTGCTCGGCTTCGCGCTGCGGTGATTGGGAGCGAGGCGATGAGCTTGTTCGGCCTTCCGATACCGCCTCCATTCGGGGCGGCGGACAAGGCAACACGCCATCGGCGAAACTTAGATCTTGTAGGCTGGACCACCATTGCCGTCGCGGCTGTCCATGCCGCGGCCGCGCTTTTTCATCACATCGTTTTACGGGATGACGTACGGCAAATGCTTCCAGGGCGAGCGCATGACAACAAGCGGACGGCCGCTGGGACAGGCTTTTAAGTTCCTCGGTAGACTTGCGTTTTTACGATACGGGTTTATCCTTACCCCGTCTCCTCCATGTCTCCTCCTGATATGGATTCGGCCCGCTATAGCGCGGGCTTTTCTTTTTTGGCTGACTGAGCGCGAGGTTGTTCCGGGTGCCGCCATTTCTGCTGGGCAGAAAGCGCAAGAGCCACGTGCCATAATCCAAATAGCTTACGCGGCCCCGACGGAGCTCGCGTCGACCACATGCGTATGGCGCTCCGGCCGCAGCCCCCTTGGCTCGCCGGATTTGAAAGAAATCGTTACGGTCAGTTGTAAGTCGACGGAGCCCCAAGCCTCGTCGAGTCGCTCGCCCACGAGCGAGCGTCCGCCGTTCATCGCCCGGCGTCGTGGGTCGCCATTGCCTGCCAGACACTTGGGGATGTGCCGATGACTTGCTTAAAAACCCGACTGTAATGTGCATAGTCAGCGAATCCGTATTTGTGCGCGATTACGGTCAGGCTTAAATCGCCTTTTTGCAGATCCCGTTGTGAACTGCGCACCTTTGCTCCAAGGCGCCAACTGTGGGGTGTCGTTCCTGTGGTGCGTTTGAACACGCGCAGGAAGTGCCCCTTTGACATCCGAATAGAAGCTGCTACAGCTTCTATCGACGTACCAATACACAGTGTCGCAAGCATCAGGTCCTTGGCCGCTTCAACAGCATCAAGCTCCCTAGCCAAGCGGCTGTCTTCCGCTTCGCTCATCGATCCGCAACTTTCGTCTTGCGCGGTCAGAGGGTTGGTGATTCGTTCCATGTCTTAGAGAATCAAAAGGCAGCTGGGCTTGACATCCTGTCGCATGGAAAACTTGTTTCATAGCCTCGTGCAATCAAAACACTCTTGATTTGGAATCAATAATCGACCGGGAACCGGCAAGCGCTTCGCCGTGTGTCTGGTAAGCCAACCGGAAACAGCTGCGCGCCACAGCGTGGTGAGCATCTCATTCCGACGGAATGTCGCGCCTGGCCACACTCATGCGTCCGTCACCGCCCACCATGGCCGACCACCGCAGCGAACCGGCCGCAGTGAGGAAAGCACGATACAGCCGCCGTCATGGTACAACCACCCGCACTGCCCGGAAGACCTGCAGGCAGCCCAGTGGATTTCTAACCCCGCAAAAGCGGACAACTGAACTTGGCTGGACAGCGGACATCTGAATCTGGCTTTGACATGTCTTGAAGGAATCCTATATTTCTATGCGACGCTTCAAGCGACGCGCTGAAGTTGCGTCCCGCGTAGCTAGCGCGCGAACTATGGATGTAGCCGAAATCGTGAGGGATCAAATGAAAGCGGGTGACAACCCCGCGAGCAGATCCGCAGCAGGCTCGACGGACGGTCGGGCTGACATCAGCGACGCCCTCAACTGGCGCACTGGACAGAAAAGAGCCCGGAACGATGTCCGGGCGAAAGGCGTGAACGATGTTCCAGCCAAACCATGAGGCACTCCCATCTGGCTATCACTATTCACCACCTGCGTGAATTGCGCCGCTTGCAAAAAGGCATGTGGATGTTATTCCTTCCCCCCCTTCACGACCCTGCTTGAACCGAAATCCTGCATGCCCGTTCTTCGATTCGGTCCTGCGCTCACAAATCGGGAATTCGAGACGGTACGGCGATCCGCATACGCCAGACGCGAAGGCGACGAACGGAGTCCTGCGTGATGGTAGTCTGCGTTCTGGTCAATCTTTGCTTGCGCGCCGACCGGGGCGATCGCTACCAAAAGAAACACGAGCCGAATTGTGGTTCTCGCGAGCAGTTTCCTTTTAATTGTCCATGTAGTCATGCGTCACCTCTGAGTTTGCGGCAGGAACCGCGATCTCGCGTTCATCCGTTCATTTCGACACACTCTAAAAGAGAGCATACAGAAAAGTCCCGATCCGACCGAAAGCAGTTAGATGAATTATTCTTTAGGTTAGGACTCGCTCCGTATTCCGAATTTATTGGCCAGCGCTGCTCTCGGATTTCGCTCCGATGCTCGCCAAATAGTCGCCACAATCCGCTTCGCTGCAATTCAGAATTTCAGTGTTTCTTTCCCGCCTTAAAAACTGGCTCCCTAGACTCACAACGCGCTCAATCAAGTGCATCTGCGCGGCCGCCACATAGCGGGTGCGCAGTCTTTCCACTCAACCTGAACGATTAGTGACCAAGGAACGACGGGAATGAATACGAAAATGCGGCTGCTGATTCCTGCACTGCTGATGTGGGCTGGGAGCGCCTGCGCGCAAAGTAGCGTGACGATGTATGGCCTGATTGACGAGGGTCTGAACTTCACGAATAACGCAGGGCATGGCTCCGCGTATCAGATCAAGAGCGGTGACGTCGTAGGCAGCCGGTGGGGTCTTAAGGGCGTGGAAGACCTCGGCGCGGGTAACAAGGCTGTGTTCGGACTCGAAGGAGGCTTCGATGCAAGCACCGGGCAACTGGGTCAAGGGCAGCGCCTCTTTGGCAGACAGGCCTATGCTGGCCTCGCCTCGGAAACCTATGGCACGCTGACGCTGGGCCGCCAGTATGATCCAACCGTCGATTTCTTCAGCGCGCTGACGGCAGCCGGCAATTGGGAGGGTGACCTTGGCGCCACCCCGTTTGACAATGACAACTCCGACTGGGATTTTCGCGTCAACAATTCGGTCAAGTATGTCTCGCCCACTATTGCAGGGCTCACGGGCGAAGCCATGTACGGCTTCAGCAACACCGCTGGCGGCTTTGCTGAAAACCGCTTGTACAGTGTTGCTGGCCAGTATCAGAATGGCGGACTTACGGCGGCGCTGGCCTATATGAAGATCGACAACCCCGGCGCGGGTACGTCAGGCGCCGTCACCAACGACGCGGTGTTCAGCGGTTCGTCCCAACAGAATATCGATGCCGCTGTCGGCTACAAGTGGAACAAGTTTTTCCTCGCGTTCGATTACTCCCATACCCAGATTGACGCACCGACCGCTAATGCCTTTCTGACTGGCACCATTCAGCCCCAGGGCGGCACGTGGTCGTCATGGAAATTCGACAACTTCCAGCTCAATGGTCAGTATTACTTCCAGCCGGATCTGTGGATCGGTGCCGCCTATGCATATACGCTCGGAAAGCTAGACTCGACGGCAGGCGACTACAGCCCGCGATGGCACCAGGTATCACTGATGCTTGACTATGATCTCAGCGCGCGGACGTCGCTTTATCTTCAGGGCGCGTATCAGCACGTTCAGAGCGCTCATACAGGTACGGAATTCGACAACGCACAGCTTCTCGCCAGCCCGGCCGCGTCGTCGTCGCCGAATCAGATGGTTTATCGCGTCGCGATGATTCATCGCTTCTAGTCGCGTCACCCGGTGAGTGCAGTCGAGGATACAGATTGTGCCTTGGATCACGCGCCGCCGAACCTAAAAACTCTTTCATCCGTTTGGCGTTGCATCACGCTGCGATGGTACGTAACTTCCGTGTCGTACCATCAACCGTCTTTGGCTGGAGGCAATCTTATGCATCACGGGCTAAAAATTGAAATGTTCGGAAACAATGGACAAAATGTGTTATCGATTACGGTCGGCACACGTCAATTACACATGGACGGCCATGAGACTGAACGGTTGATCGAACGTCTCGGCTTCTTCCGCGCCGCGATGCGTCCTGGCATCGCGACTCAGATGTCTCCAACGCATCATTATGTGATCGAGATCAACCCGAGCTGGCATGCGGAGCCACACCCCAACGGAGATGGACTCGTCGTATTGTTGCGGCACACTGGCTACGGCTGGACGGGCTTCTTCATTCCACATGCCCAGGTGCCGGTGCTTCTCGATCAGTTTGCTAATTTCATTGCCACACCGGTACCTATACCAATGTCGGCGAACTGACCAGGACCCTATCTCAAGCGCCCCACAATCTGGAGAACACAATGCTGTCCGATATCGACATGGAGATTATTAACGAGTATGGCGAGCAATCTCTGCTGCTCAAGCTTGGAAATGATCGTGCACAGCTCGACGCATCGCAGCTCGATCAACTGATCGAGTACCTAAGCACGGTGCGCTCCGACGTCGGGCCTGAGACCTCCGACACACCGGCCCTTTCACATCAATACGTAATAGAAACCGCGCCACGTTGGCAAACAGTTCAAAACCCACTGCTGGATGGACTCGTCGTGTTCTTCCGTCATAGCGGTTATGGTTGGACAGGCTTCGGTTTGCCACGAGCCAGCATCGAACGGCTCAGCGAGATCATGGCTCCTCTGGGCGCCTCGCATGCAAGCGAGCGAACCCGTCTCTTCATGTGAAACAGTTCCGCACGCGGCGTTCCGCGCCGCGGGTTCTGCGCACCCAGCCCGCTCCACTTTACATTGCAGGATGCAGCATATGCGGCCAGAACTCGATCGTAATCAACGCACCACAGTGCTTTCCATCACACCCGTCTCCGATGTGCATGCGGAAATCGTGCAACCGTAATACCGCGGCGACGATCGAAAGGCCGAGGCCCGTCCCCCCTATATGTGTATTGCGGGCGTACTGCGTGCGGTAGAATGGTTTCGTCACCGCCTCACGTTCGCCAACAGGGATGCCAGGCCCCTGGTCGGCGATCGTGATACAAGGCCCGCAGAGCGAAGGATGCAAACTGAGCGTGACACGTGTGCCCGCCGGTGCAAACTTGATTGCGTTATCGAGCAGGTTCCCAAGCGCCTCTATGAGCAGTTCACGGTCGCCGTGAATAGCATTCACCGGTACTGCATCGTATTTCAACTGGATGGACTTTTCTTCAGCGAGCGGCGAGTAAAGCTCGACCAGTTCCTCTGCCAGTACGTTCATAGATATCGGCCTGAAGCCACTGCGCCGTTGCATCGATCCAATCTCTGCGATGCGCAGCATCGCGTTGAAACGCAACAATACCGAATCGGCCTCCGCGCGCAGGCGTTCGATTATTTCATCGGCCACTCTATCACCGCGCTGCGCCGCATGCTCAGCCAGACTAGCCAGTTGCAGGCGTAATCGGACGAGGGGTGTGCGCAAGTCATGCGCGATGCCATCGCATGTAGTTTTGATCTCTGCGATCACACGCTCGATTTCATCGAGCATCCGATTGACGAGATGCGCGAGCATATCGAGTTCATCGCGCCCCTGCACCCGCAGCCGCTGATCGAGATCCCCCCCCGCAATGAGCGCCGTAACGCGGCGCATGTCCGCCACCCTGCGCATCTGGTGCAAGCTCAGCAGGAGGCACGCCACAACACTCGCGACCAGGCATAACAGCGCTCCTCCCAGCGCTGCGTGCATCAGCTCGTTGCGTACGCGTGTCACATCGGCCAGGCTGCGGGCAATGATGAGCCGCTTTCCGTCTCCACGGCGCTCTCCCATTGCCCTCACGATCAGAGCCGCATGACCGTTCGCCAGTGTCAGCGTCACGCCCTTGGTCAAGCCGTGCGCGGCCCCCGGGGCATCGAGAATCAACCCCGCGGGCATGTCCACCATGTCGCCCGCGACGTGCCGCCCATTCGCGTCGAACAGGCCGTAATAGTTCACGTGGCGATGCTCGCGCTCGATGCGGCTGTCGATCGTGGCCGCGAGTTCGCTGACGGGTACCGAATCGAAATAGCGCAACTGCCATCGCACGCCGGCGTCGGCTGCACGTTCCATTGCACGAGTCACCGAAAACTCAATCACGCCGATCAGCACCGCCATCGACACCGCGAACACGGGAACGAAGATCGCAAGCCATCGAAAGGTCGTTGTGTGCCACTGCCGGCCTAATTGTTCCCCGGGCGTGGCAGCATCCCCCTCGACCGGCTGACTTTCGCTTCTCAGTTGACCAACAGGTTGAGCGATGTCGATCACACGCGCCTCGCAGATTCGAAACGCGCAGTCCCGCATCGATTCGCATGCGTGGGGAAGCTTGCATTTGTACTGTGGTAAGCGGGGTTCTCTATTTTCATTGCTGTTCGCTCTCGACTGATGAATGACATGTTGCGCACGACGTGCGCATTACAAGGCGTGTCGATGATATCTATTCATGAAGCCGTGAAGCGCTACGGAAACATGAAATCGGCCGGTGTGCGATTGCGACGGTACGGGGCAGTGAAGCTCTCGGTCTGAAGCCGCGTGACGACATTGCGCGAGACCCGCTGCCCTCCTGCACAACCGGGCAAAACCATGAAGGAAAGTTTATGAATTTTGTTGGCCCGCATCGACGGCATCGTCAAAAACAACCCGACGATGCGCGCCGCTCCACTTCTAGAACAACGTGCGGATGCCGGCGGCTACGATATAGTCCGTCGGTTCGAATCCGTCGAACGCCGCCCCATTGAACTTTGAGAACATGTAACCCGCGTACACATCGGTGCGCTGGCTGAGACGGTAGTCCGCGACCAACGAATATTGAAGCTGGTTGCCGCCTGCCACGCCGTGCGACTGCATTGTCTGCGTATCGTAGAAACCTGCCGCCAGATCCAGATGTGGTGTGATCCTGTAGTCGCCACCAATGAAATACAGATTATTCTTGCTCGGAGTAGAGTTATTGGTCAGCGTCCCCGAGAAGCCGTAGTAGTTAACGATTGTCCCCGCGACGGCCGGGTCGCTTGGAGCTTTCAGTTCGAAACGTTCGTAACCGCCTTTAAGCGTTGCAGCGCCGAACGAATATTTCGCAGCCACCATGAAGTCTTCGTCGTTATTCAACGTTAATGTACCGACGCTCGTCCCGACGAGCGGACTGCCCACCGCATTCGCACCCGTTAGCGCGCCCGAGTGAACGGCATCCCGTGCGCTGTAGTAAGTCGCCTGTATCCCGAGGCCGTTCGCTTCATAGCCGACGTTTGCGCCGAACGTCGAGCCGGCGCCGAACTTGCCTGCCACGCCGCCGAAGCTATATGAGATACCATAGTTGAAAGGACCTGTATGGTTCGTGTATTTGATGTTGTTATCGGTACGCGATCCTTCCGTGATACCCCCCGCAGAATACGAACCTGAGAAGCCAAGCGGGGAGAATAGTTGAGAAGCGAATACCGGGTCATAGTTGAGGATCGTATCGAAGCCGAGTGTCGTCGTGCGGCCGAGCGCCACAGAGCCGAATGTATCGTCGCGCAAGCCGACGAACGCCCCCCGGTTGAATAACTGTCCGTTCAGCGCAGATGCCGCGCCCACCGTGCGGTTCGTCCCCGCAATCGAACCCGCCGCGTTGTTGAGTTCGCCAGACTGCACATTGATGCCGGACTCAAGGCCGAAGAATGCGTGCAGGCCGCCGCCGAGATTTTCATTGCCACGGATACCCCATCGGGAGTCAGACATGCCGCCATTGAACATCCCATAGACGGGATGGTTAAACTGACGGCTCACTTTGCTTACCGGATTGACGGTTGCAGGAAATAGTGCACTGGCATCTGCGCTATGTTCGACAGCGCCGACAGCAACGTCGAGCACGCCATATAGCGTCACGCTGTTTCCGTCGTCCGCATGTGCGGCGCCGATCAAAGAACTCAACATGGCCGTGGCAATCAGATGCTTCTTCATTTATTAAGTCTCCTTGGACGTAGATCGAGTGGTCGCGACATAACGTGCGGTTCGCTTTCTTGCGTACATATGCAAGTGCCGGCACATTAGATCGAAAGCTTCCGACACCTGCTACCAAGGTAATGATTGAATGAAGAAACTAAGTATTCCGGAAAATTAAACACACTTGCTTCATAAGGCCACAAGGGCTTGCGACACTATCAAATGGTCGTCCCTTAGTTGCACGCGCGCGACACGGCTCCTGTCGACGCTTTCGCTTTTCATACCAAGCTAACGAGTAAACATTTCTTCACAAACATGTGGTGTGAAAGTTAGACGGTGTATTCGATGATGCATGGCATCGCCGGACTGGAGTCCTTTGAATGAACCAGATTCAGGGAATGCGCGTTTTCATGCGAGTGGTTGACCTGAACAGCTTCGCGCTCGCAGCACGTCAGTTGGGTATGTCCCCCGCTGCCGTGACTCGCAGCATCAACATGCTCGAGGCACACCTGAACGTGCGTCTGATCAATCGTTCAACGCGTTGCCTTTCATTGACAGAAGCGGGCACAGAATATCTTGAGGGGTGCCGGAGCATTATCAATACGCTTGACGAGATCGAGTCGAGCCTGATCAAGACGACCCGGTCGCCGCACGGAACGTTGAGGATAGCCACCTCCGCTGCGTTCGCGGTAACAGAGCTTTGCGAACTGCTCACCGCCTATCACCAGACCCAGCCGCTCGTCGACTTCGACATTACGTCGTTTGACTCGCAGATCGACATGATCGAAGGCAGTTTCGATGTAGGATTCGTGGATACGCGCCGCCAATCCGGCTCGTCTATGGTTAGCCGGGAGCTCGTAAATTTCGACGAAGTGCTTGCGGCGTCGCCCGCATATCTTGCGCGGCGCGGCGCGCCCGCCAAGCCCACCGCTCTCGGCTCACACAGCCTGCTCATCGTTTCCGATGGCTCCCCACGAGCATGGGAATTGACGGACGGTACGGAAATCTACCGCGTCCAGGCGCTGCGCAATGCACTGCGTACGCCAAGCCATGCGGTAGCGCATGCCGCAGCCGTCAGCCATCTGGGCATCGCCTTGCTGCCAACGCCACTGATCCGCCACGATCTCGAACGAGGCGTGCTGGTGCGCGTTCTCGAGTCATATCCTCTCAAAGACGCATCGCGTACTGTATCGATCGTCTACGCCGGACGCACTCAGTTGACTGCAAAAGTGCGCACGTTCATCGACTTCTCGGTCGGTTTCTTCCGCGCCAAAGGTCGCTCCGTCCCACTTCGTGCTGTGGCCTAAACCACCCGACTGCGCAACGGGTTGCGGGCAACCGGCAAAACGCCGGTGCCCGTCACGCATCAGTGATGTGCATAGATCGTTTTGTTTAGCCAGGCGAGTTGGCCGTCCTGCCGCGCCCGAATCAGTTCCTGTTTCACCTGCGCACGGGTCTTCCCTTGCTCGTTGCTATCCGGGAGAACCCATTGCCCCCCCTGGATTTCACCTGATTGGAGCATCGTGCCCGTAGTGGCGGGCAATAATGAAGGCCCCTGCGGCGATGCGTTCGATTGCGCGAACGCGGTTCCCCAGGAAACGACGATCGTCGACGCCGTGATAAAGAAGATCAGGTTTCGCTTCATGATGCCCCTCCGGACGATGAACAGTATTGCGGATTGTCGATAATGGCAACGTCTCCCCTGAATCAACGATACGGGCGCCGCGCTAACGCCACGACCATCCACGCATGAAGAAAATTTTATCCGCCCGTCGGGCAACTCCCGGCTGTGCGCGAGATGCCGTCTAAAACGACCTTCATCTCTCTAAGGCCGTTCTGCGAGTTCCACCCTCCTACCCTGTTTAGCGCGCTTGTCGTGTTTTATACGGTCCGCACCGAGGAACACGGTCATTGATACGCGTGCTTTGCGATTTTTCTCTGGAGATGACGATCATGAATCGAACATTCAGGACGCTAGCGTGCACCGCACTGCTTGCCGTCACAGCCTCTGCATTCGCCGCTGGAAAACTCACGCCCCAGCAGTGCAACGACTATCCGTTCACACCGCTTAAAGGACCCGTCACGCACGCCCAATTGATGAACGAACTGAGCGAACTCGAATCTGTGGGATATGATCCGTCCGGTGGCGGCGATGCTGACTACCCGGCCCCCCTGGAAGAAGCCGAACATCGGCTCCATCTCAAGTACGAAGCGGACTGTGCAGGCGCCGCACCTTCCGGTATTTCGGCACAAGCAGAATCCGGACAATAGCGTAACCTATACACGGGTCGGGCCCGGCCCGAAAACCGCCGCGCCCGCGACAGATATCAATGAAATGCCAACCTCTATTTCATGAACATCGCAACAACATAAAGAATCCTTAATCGACATAGCTGCAACCTGTTAGTAGAGCTCCCCGAAGATGACCAGCGTCTTTCATACACGGTCTCAAACGGCCGCCGACACAGGTGAAGCAGATGCCGAAAATTCTCACTATTGAAGATGACGATCTGGTCGTCGAAGATGTGGTTCGCGCCTTGACCGCGAGTGGCTTTAACGTCGATGTTGCCCGAACTGGGCGCGACGGCATGGCCAAGGCCATGTCCGGCGATTATGATGTCATCACGATCGACCGGGTGCTACCCGACCTCGACGGACTGAAGATCGTCTCCACGATGCGCGGCGTCGGGATCGAAACACCCGTACTTGTGATGAGCGCGTTGTCCAATGTGGACCAGCGCATTCAGGGGTTGCGCGCCGGTGGCGACGACTACCTGATAAAACCATTCTCCCCCGAGGAGATGTCCGCTCGCGTCGAAGTGTTGATGCGACGCCGTCCGCGCGTAGGCAAGGAAGAAACGGTGCTGCGTACTGGACCGCTCGAACTCGATCTGATACGCCGTCGCGTTACGTATCGCGGCCAGGAACTGTCACTGCAGCCCACCGAACTACGTTTGCTCGAATTCATGATGCGTCATGCGGGCCAGGTGCTCACCCGTACGATGATCTTCGAGGCGGTATGGTGCTGCCGCTTCGACCCTGGTACGAATCTGATCGATGTGCACGTAGGCCGTTTGCGGCGGAAGATCGATGTGGCTGGCGACACCCCGCTCATTCGCACCATTCGCGGGTCGGGCTATTTACTGGGATGACGCTCCCGGTATCCAGACTCCGTTACATGTCGCAGCGGGCATTAAACATCTTTCATGTTAGTAGACGCTGTGCGTTAGCGTCCTTTCCCGACAATACGGGCTCCCGCTTGTCCTGGTCGACGGCCAAAAATCCCTTTTGGTCGCGCTTGATGAGTGCCCTGCACGGAGTCGTTGTCCATGCTGAAAATTGTCCGGTTAGCGCTGGTCCGGCCTTATACCTTCATCGTTCTCGCTCTGCTCATCCTGATTGCCGGCCCCCTCGCCGCGCTACGCACACCCACCGACATCTTCCCCGACATCCGCATTCCCGTTATCAGCGTCGTCTGGAGCTACACCGGCCTGCAGCCGGACGACATGTCCGGCCGCATCGTCACGTATTACGAGCGCACGCTCGGCACGACGGTCAACGATGTCGAGCATATCGAGTCCCAATCGTTTCGTGGCTACGGCATCGTGAAGATCTTCTTCCAGCCTAACGTTGACATCCGCACGGCCACTGCGCAGGTGACGTCGGTCTCGCAGACAGTTCTAAAGCAGATGCCGCCCGGCACGACCCCGCCACAGATTCTGAACTACAACGCGTCGACTGTTCCCGTGCTGCAGATCGCCCTGACAAGTAACAAGCTCGACGAACAGAAGCTCGCTGACTACGCGACGAACTACATCCGGCCGCAACTACTCAGCGTTCCGGGCGTTGCAATCCCAACGCCTTATGGCGGCAAGACACGTGAAGTGCAGATCGACCTCGACCCACAAGCGCTCCAGGCCAGACAGCTCTCGGCTCAGGATGTTGCGAATGCGCTTGCACAACAGAACCAGATCGTCCCCGCCGGTACCGAGAAGATTGGCCCGTTTGAGTACAACATCAAGCTGAATAACAGCCCGATCGCGCTCGCGGAGCTCAACGATCTGCCGATCAAAAGCGTGGGGGGCTCGACGATCTATATCCGCGATGTCGCACATGTGCGCGACGGCTTTCCACCGCAGACCAACATAGTGCGCGTCAACGGCCAGCGCGCCGTGCTGATGAGCATACTGAAGAACGGTAACGCCTCGACCCTGGACATCATCGCCGGCGTTAAAGCAAAGTTACCGATCGTCGAGGCCACGCTGCCGTCCTCGCTTAAGATCGTGACCCTGGCTGATCAGTCGACGTTCGTCAAAGGTGCTGTTAGCGGCGTCGCCCGTGAGGGCGTGATCGCAGCCGCGCTGACGTCACTGATGATCCTGCTCTTTCTCGGTAGTTGGCGCTCAACGCTCATCATCGCAGCATCGATCCCGCTTGCCGTGTTAAGTGCGATCGCCGCGCTCGCGGCCTTGGGTGAAACACTGAATGTGATGACGCTAGGCGGCCTCGCCCTGGCGGTCGGAATTCTAGTCGATGACGCGACCGTCACGATCGAAAATATCAACTGGCATCTTGAACAGGGCAAAGACGTACGCTCCGCGATTCTCGACGGCGCTGCTCAGATCGTCACGCCCGCCTTCGTCTCATTGCTTTGCATCTGCATCGTATTCGTCCCGATGTTGCTGCTGAACGGCATCGCGCGCTATCTGTTCGTGCCGATGGCAGAGGCCGTCATCTTTGCGATGGTCGCATCGTTCATCTTGTCGCGCACGTTCGTCCCGATGATGGCAGCCTATCTGTTGCGACCCCATGCTTCAGATGGCCACGCGTCTGGCGAGCTTTGCGCCGTGATGGCGGCACACGGCGCAATGGATCACGTGATACCGTCGCGCAACCCACTCGTTCGCCTGCAACGCGGGTTTGAACACCGCTTCGAGCGCTTGCGCAGAATTTACCGTGTGCTGCTCGGGCTCGCTCTGACGAGCCGCCTGCGTTTCGTCACGGGTTTCATGGTAGCCGTGATCGGCTCGCTGGCGGTGCTTTCGCCATGGCTCGGCCGCAATTTCTTTCCCGACATCGATTCGGGGGCAATTGTCGTTCACATGCGCGGACCTTCTGGCACGCGTATCGAAGACACGGCCGCGCTGGCCGACCGCGTCGAGGATGTCATACGCGAAATTGTCCCGTCCGACCAGTTGGCCAGCATCACGGACAATCTCGGTCTGCCGAACAGCGGCATCAATCTGACTTACAACAATAGCGGTACCACGGGACCGCAAGACGGCGACATACTGGTGTCCCTGCGCCCCGACCATGCTCCAACGTCCGGTTATGTGAAGACTTTGCGTACGAAACTGCCGCGCACCTTTCCTGGGGTGACGTTCGCGTTCCTGCCCGCGGACATCGTTAGCCAGATTCTCAATTTCGGAGCACCGGCACCCATAGACGTGCAAGTCGCGGGTCCCAATCAGGCCGCGAACCACCGCTATGCGATCGAGCTGTTACGCAAGATCAGGCTGATTGGTGGTGTCGCCGACCCACGTATACAGCAGGCGTCTAACTACCCCGAATTTACCGTGAGAGTGGACCGTTCGCGGGCCGACCAGCTTGGCATTACCGAATCCAATGTGACCGACTCCCTTGTCGCGAGCCTCTCGGGCACGAGCCAGGTCGCGCCATCGTTCTGGCTCAACTCGCACAACGGCGTGTCCTATCCAATCGTTGCACAGACACCCCAGTACCGGATGACGTCCTTGTCCGCCCTCTCCAATCTCACAGTCAGCGGCGCCGATGGCCGGTCGCAACTGCTCGGTGCGATTGCATCGATTACGCGCGGTGCCGGCGATCTCGTGATTTCGCACTACAACATCATGCCGCTCTATGACGTCTTCGCCACGATGCAGGGGCGCGACCTGGGAGCCGTCGCCGCTTCGATCCAGCATGTGCTCCATGCCACGGCCAAAGACCTGCCCAAGGGCTCGACTGTCACGCTGCGCGGCCAGGTACAGACAATGAATGGCGCATTCACCGGGTTGCTGCTTGGCCTGGGCGGTGCTGTGCTGCTGATCTATTTGCTGATCGTCGTGAATTTCCATTCATGGAGCGATGCGCTGGTCATTGTCAGTGCTCTTCCTGCCGCACTTGCGGGCATCGTGTGGATGCTCTTCACCACGCAGACGCCGTTGTCCGTGCCGGCGTTGACGGGCGCAATACTTTGCATGGGGGTCGCGACGGCGAACAGCATCCTCGTGGTCAGCTTCGCGCGCGAACGCCTCGCGGTGGGCGGCGACCCGTTGGTCGCGGCGCTGGAAGCGGGCTTTACGCGTTTTCGCCCAGTACTGATGACGGCACTGGCAATGATCATCGGCATGACACCAATGGCGCTCGGCATGGGCGACGGCGGCGAGCAGAATGCGCCGCTCGGGCGAGCCGTCATTGGCGGCCTGATGTGCGCGACCTGCGCGACGCTGTTGTTCGTCCCCGTCATCTTCAGTCTCGTTCATCGAAACGACCGCCCTCAACCTGCTCAATGTTCTCTTACCAGTAACGATCGAGGAGAATCGCATGTCCACTGAAATCGACGTCCGTTCGCCGCGACGCCTCAATCACCTGAAGCTGGCCGGTATTGCCGCGCTGCTGGCCGCAGCGGCCATTGTCGGCAGCGGCATTACAAGCCGCATACATAGCCGCTCCGAAGTCGCGGACTGGACCCGGGCGCAGGCAATCCCCACGGTATCGGTCGTGCAGCCGCGCGCGCCCGTCTCTGCCCAACAGCTCGTGCTGCCCGGCCGGCTTGCTGCGTACATCAACGCGCCGATCTATGCGCGGGTGTCCGGCTATCTGCACGCCTGGTATGCGGACATCGGCACCCACGTGAAGGCGGGCCAGGTGCTCGGTATGATCGACACGCCTGATCTCGACCAGCAGTTGCAACAGGCGCGTGCCGATTTGCAGAACGCCGAAGCTAACGAAAAACTCGCAGCCACCACGGCGAAGCGCTGGACCCTGATGCTTTCGCAGGACTCTGTCTCGCAACAGGAAGCCGATGAGAAAGCCGGGGATCTCGCTGCCAAACAGGCCACTGTCGCCGCGCAACAGGCGAATGTCGCGCGCCTTGAAGCGCTTGAATCGTTCAAGCGCATTGCTGCGCCGTTCGATGGCATCGTGACCGCGCGCGACACGGACGTTGGCGCATTAATTGACGCCGGCGGAGGCAACCGCCCCCAACTCTTCACCGTGTCAGATGCGCACCAGCTGCGCGTCTATGTGAGCGTCCCGCAAAGCGAAGCCGCCTCGATCCGCACCGGCATGAGCGCGACGCTCACCGTGCCCGAGCGGCCGGGGATGACTTTCGACGCCCATCTCGTCGATACCGACGATGCCATCACGCCATCTTCAGGCACGCTGCTCGTACAACTCGCGGTCGACAACCATCGAGGCCTGCTCATCCCCGGCGAGTACACCGAGGTGCATTTCTCGCTGCCCGCGAGCAGGCGCGCATTGGAGGTCCCAGCGAGCGCGTTGATCTTCAGCGACGAAGGGCTTCAGATAGCTACTGTCGACAGTGGCGGACATGCGACTCTCAAGCACGTTGCGATCGCGACCGACCTTGGCACACAAGTCATTATCGGGTCTGGACTCGATCGCGCCGACCGCGTGATCGACAACCCGCCCGACTCGCTCGTCGATGGCGATGCCGTCCACGTCGCGGCCGCAAAGAACCCTGGTAACGACACGCGTGCAACGGAAGGCTCGAACCCGGGGCCGGGGGAGCACACGCATGGCTAGCCTGTCTGTTTGTGCGTCGCTGGCGGGCGCTGTCTTCGCGATCTCGTCATTCAGCGGATGCTCGTTCGCGCCGCAGTACCATGCCCCCCTCACGGAGATACCGGCCACGTTCAAGGAAGCTGGCAAATGGCAAACCGCGTCGCCCGCCGACCGAGTGCCGCGCAGTGCGTGGTGGACGGTCTTTCATGATCCCGTCCTTGATCGCCTCGAAGCGCAGGTCGGGGAAGCGAACCCCGATGTTGCCGCCGCCGTCGCCCGTCACGACAAGGCACTCGCACTCGCCGACCAGGCGCGTGCGAGCCTGTTTCCGACCATTGGCGCCGGGGCGCAGGTCCAGCGCATAAGGCAATCCGATAACCGGCCGCTTCGCAGCCCAGACCAGCCGTCCGTCTACGACTCAAGCACGTTCGATGTCGGCCTCGACTATGAAGTGGACCTATGGGGCAAGGTCCGCAACGAAATCGCCGCCGGAACTGCGACGGCCGAAGCCAACGCGGACGATCTTGCATCGTTGCAACTGAGCCTGCAGGCACAGCTCGCAAGCGACTACTTCGATCTGCGTGGTCTAGACGAACAGCAAAAACTTCTTAACGACGCCGTGGCGACTTATCGGCGCGCGCGCAATCTCACACAGAGTCGGCATAACGGCGGCATTTCCTCGGAACTCGACGTCTCGCGCGCAAGTACGCAATTATCGGCAGCGCGTGCGGCCGCCGACGACACCTTGGCGCGCCGCGCGCTCGATGAACATGCAATTGCAACGCTTGTCGGCGTGCCGGCATCGCAATTCACATTGCCCGCGAATGCCGTGCGTCCTTACCTGCCGCATATCCCGGCGGGGATCCCTGCCGCGCTGCTACAGCGCCGTCCGGACATTGCGTCTGCGGAGCGCACCGTCGCCGCCGCCAACGCGAAGATCGGCGTCGCCAAGGCGGCGTTCTTTCCCGATCTTTCGCTAAGTCTGGCCGGTGGATACCAGACCGACGTGTTGTCTCCGTGGCTCATCACGCCCAACGAGATCTGGTCAATCGGTCCGACGTTGCTGTTCACACTGTTCGACGGTGGCCGACGAACGGCCATCACGCACGCCGCCGAGGCACAGCTTGCCGAGAATGGCGCGAAGTACAGGTCCATCGTACTGAGCGCGTTCCAGCAGGTCGAAGACAACCTTGCGCTATTGCATCATCTCGGCGACGAATCCATGCAGGAGCAGGATGCATTGACCTCTGCGCAGCGAACGCTGACCCTGTCTACGTCCCGCTATCGCGACGGCGTGGTGAGCTATCTCGATGTCGTGACCGCGCAAACGACGGAACTGAACACTGAGATCAGTGCGTCGGCGCTCTACACGCGCCGTTTGACGGCGGCCGTAAGGCTCGTCCAGGCGCTGGGTGGCGGGTGGACACCAAACGGCACCGGAGCCGTCGCCGCGCGCTGATGCGTTGTGCGTTTCGCCTTGCAACGTTGAATGGCCTTTCATGAAAACGCAGCTCTATCGGGGTTCTCAGCGCACTACGCCGAGGAAAGCATAAACGGCGCATGAATATCTTTTCATACTGGTATCGCCAAAGCGCTAGTTCTACCTGTCTATCCTGATTCGTGTCCGATGCAACAACTCCGCATCGGTCATTCATTGCATAATATGGAGAACTAAGATGCATAAATTCACTTTGACAGCCGCGGCCTTGGGCCTCATCCTCTCCGCCTCGGCATTCGCACAGAGCACTCCCAGTACGCCCGGCACCTCGGGTGCCGCTGCCTCGCCTGCGCCACAGGTCGCGCAGAGTTCAGTGCCTGCCATGGCGGGGCAGTGGGTGCCACCTTATGGTGAAGCAGTTCAGCCCAAAACGCGTGCGCAGGTCTACCAGGAACTCATCCAGGCCGAGAAAGACGGACAGCTGGCCTATCTGAACTCTACCGTCTACGCGCACTGAGCGTCGTAGCGCGGATCTGCCATGAACGCGATGAACAAGCCTCGTCCACCTCGCGCGCTGTACCGACTTACAGCACGCCTCACGCTCATCGTCACGGTCCTGCTGTCGGGCTGCGCAGCGCAAAACACGCAGGCCGCCGGCGGTTGCGTCGGACCTCCGAGCTTTTGCAATATCTATTTTGGATCGTGAGCCGTTGAAGCCGGAATGCCCATATGCGTGGGCATTCCGCTTTATAGAAAGGAAGCAACGCGGGCACGACCGTGCGCCACAGATAGCACGTGGTAGCCAGACAGACTAGCGCGTGCAGGAGATTTGATAGCCGAAACGGCTTACTGTTTCGATCTTGATATATGGGAATCGCTGCACCAGTTTCCTGCGCAGACGCGAAACAACCAGATTGACGCTTGCGGGGTCGACATCTTCCTTTTCCGACCATGCATACCGGATCAACTGGTCCCGTGGCACGGGCATGTTTGGCTGACGCAGCAGACATTCGAGAAGCTGATATTCACGCTTCGTCAGCGAAAGACGGGTGTTGCCGTCGACCAGCTCCCGCGTTGCAGTATCGAGCCTCGGGAGAACGCGCGCCGTCATGGCTTCGTTCCCTACCTTCGACGACGATCGGTGCAAAGCTAGCATCCGCTCGTGAATTTCGATGAACGACCACGGGTACGACAGACAGGCGTCGGCACCCGCGCGCAGCACGCTGATTCGATCCTGTGTGTCGATCGAACGTACCATTACGACTACTAGCGGACTATTCGGCAGACTCGCGAACAGCGGCACGGCGGCAAGCATCACGGCCCGTGCGGCCGCGTCGGCGGCCAGCACGACCACAGCATCGAAGGGCTCGTGGGACGCGAGAAATAGTCCGTCCCGTGCATCTTCAGCGCGTTGCAGACTATGTGCACTTTCCTGAAATGCCTTGTGCAGCCAGCCGGCTTCGGGAATTGCCGGTGACACCAATAGGATGCGCATGCGATCAGAGTGAATCGAATGGTTCGACTACGAATATGAACATGGCGGTCTACGCGAGTGTATGTGACCAGCATTCGACCGCCGCGCGGGTGCCCGGTGCGCAGTCGTCGATGGTCAGCCTGAAGTCGTGAACCCTCATGACGGCGCACACGACACTCAGGCCCAGCCCAGACCCTGCAAGATGCCGGGTCTGCTCGGCGCGGTAGAATCGTTGCATGATGGCGCCCCGTTCCGTGCTGGGGATGCCCGGCCCGTTGTCGATCACGGCTGCCAGCGGACCGAACGGCGTTTGTTTGAGCTCGATGCTCACCACTCCGTTATCAAGCACGAACTTAATCGCATTGTCGACTAAATTGCTCAGCGCTTCGAAAAGCAGCGCGCGATCGCCATGAATGAGCTCGACCGGCTCGCTTTGTACGGTCAATACGATTGAGCGTGCCTCTGCGAGCGGCTCATACAGTTCACAGACATCGCGCACGAGGTCTTCCAGTTGCACCTGTGCAAATCCCCCGCGACGTTGCAACGCGCCGATTTCTGAAATGCGCAACATGGCGCGAAAGCGCTCTAATAATGAATCGGTTTCCTTGCGTGCGCGCGAAAGCATATCGAGAAGCATGGGATCGCCGCATGGTCGTGCATGCTGGTCGATATGTGCAAGCAGCGTACGCACGTGAGCGAGCGGCGTGCGCAGATCATGAGCAATGCCGTCACATGCGCCTTTCACTTCTGTCATCAAACGCTCGACCTCGTCGAGCATGTGATTGACGAGATGCGCAAGCATGTCGAGTTCATCTCGCCCGCCTACGGGCAACCGCTGATTTAGATCACCCCTCGCAATCGCCTGCGTAACCCGCCGGATGTTACTCAGCCGGCGCACCTGCCGAAAGCTCAACGCAAGGCCTCCCGCCATCCCTACAATCAGGCAGAACGGGCCGGCGATGAGCAGGGTGTTCACGAGGTCGTCGCGGATGCGGATGATGTGGGTTAGATCGCGCGCCACAACCAGAATATCACCGTTACTGCTGCGATTGGCCATCGCGCGGACCACAGGCGCGGCCACTCCTTCGCCGACAGGTAACGTACGGTCGAGCGTGACGGGACTACGATCGGTCGGCACGCCGCGCGGCACGCGCGTCACGTCCCCCGCAATGTGCTTCCCATCAGCCGCGAACAGCCCATAGTATGCGGCATGCATGCGCTCGTGCTCCAGACGGCGCTGAACGGCTTCAGCAACTTGATCCTGCGGGAGCGAATCAAAATAGGTCAGTTGCCAGTCCATCACGATATCGTTTTGTCGCTCCATTTCTCTCGTCACGACGAAACAGAGCACGGCGAGCAGCATCATCACCGTGATCGAAAAGATCAGCCCGTAGGCGGAAAGGAGCCGAAGGTTTGCGGTATGCCAGCGGCGCGATAGGCTCGAGCCAAGTGCAATAGTCATCTCGGTAGCGAATGATGATTTAGCCGAATATGTAGCCAGAGCCACGGACAGTTTGAATCATGGGTTGCGTCCCCGGAGGATCGATCTTCTTGCGAAGCCTTCCCATATGAACATCAATCAGGTTGGTGCCCGGGTCGAAGTGATAGCCCCACACTGCTTCGAACAACATCGTACGGGTGATCGTGCGTCCGGTATGACGCATCATGTACTCGAGCACGCGATACTCAGTCGGCAGCAGAGGAATTTCCTGCCCGTCGCGCGTTACCCTGCGTGCAATAAGGTCGAGTTCAATCGGACCGACCGTCAGCGAGGTTTCAGACTGCCCATGCGGCGTCGAGCGCCGCCGCAACAGCACTTCGAGTCGAGCAACCATTTCCTCCGGATCGAACGGCTTCGTGAGATAGTCGTCGCCACCCGCTCGCAACCCTCTTACACGCTCATCGACATCGCCCAGTGCGCTCACCATCAGGACTGGCGTGGTGATGCCGATGCTGCGCATGGTTTTCAATATGGTCAGGCCATCAACGCCTGGCAACATCCTGTCGAGCGTGATGATGTCGTATTCGTCGTTGAGCGCGTGGGTCATGCCATCGCGCCCGTCGCTAATACGCTGAACGGAGTATCCGCGTCGCGTCAGTTCGTTGACGATCTCGCTTGCGGCGACATCGTCGTCTTCAATGGTGAGCACTCGCAACATAGGTCTGCTTCAGACACCGCCGGCACGGCAAATAGAGGTTGGCTTGGGGGTCGCACACACGCGTGAAAGCCCACGCATTACATAGCTTTCAGTCAACGTTCTGAAAATGCAAGGTTAGCTGTATGCGAACGCTACGACCGCAGCATTTCAATGAAGAAAAATATAAGAACCTGATGGCGCATGTCGAGGCGCGCGGCCCAATGTGCGCTCCTGTCCCTGAAACGTGTTTAAGCGACTTATGATGCGTCTCCCGTCGAGACCCGCCTCTTAACAGGCACACTAGGCGACATCAACCTCGCAATACCGGATCGCTTCGCAACCACAAGGCCCGCAACGAGACAGAGCAAGACGAGCATGAGTGGAGGAGGGTCTTCGTCATTGAAGGGCCTGACACCGCATCAGGCGTCACCTGAACGGCGGCAGCTGCGATAATGCAGCGCAAAACTTAAATTCGACTTAATAGTTCAGAGCGTGATCGTCTAATTTCTAAGACAGGTCGATACAAGGACAAGACTTGATCAACAAGAAAAGAGCGAGATGACAGGGATGTGCCGGCGATTTAACGCCAGCTTCCGGGGGTGGAAGTAGAACGGATGGCGCGAGACCGAGGACGTGTCAAGGTCCTTGTCCATGAAGCTTGCCGACGGTTGTTCGAAAGCGAGACACACCGGCGACTGCCCCGGCTTGGCTAGCGGCCGTCTGGCGAAACGCGGTAAGGCCCCCGGCCAGCTACCGCGCGGTGTCGTGACCACATCTCTGATGGGCTTCTAGTGACCTGATACCGTAGATCGCACACTCCGATCGCTATACCGGTTCGTTACTCAGCGCGACGTGATCACGTAACAGAATCATGCGGCGCGGCTGGGCAGCCCCGACCTCACGTTGCTTGACTGATTCGACGGAAATGAAGCAAGTGACATGACCGGATGGCATTCGTTGCTACGACTGACAGCGTTTCTGATTATTCGGCATTCGGTATGCAGCAATATGGCAGAGCAAGCCTAGGAACGAGACTCGGCAGAATACTTATTGCGGTGCAATCTGACCATGTGCGCGACGGCAACGTGATAACTCCTGCCTGGTGGATCTTCACGCGTCACAAGAATGGTGCCATCAATAGACGCAAGCGTGCAACTAATGAGGTTATCGCTCCCATGTCAAAGTATTCTACTCTCGCGGGAGCATAATCACTTTTCCGTCGCTTGAACACTTGCACCGAGTTGTGGCTTGACGCAGTCCCGTTGGTACTCCGACTGCAGGCGGGCTTCGGCGGTATCAAGATCGTCTGGATAGTCGTCCTCGCTGCCTCCCGGTTGATAACCAACTGCCTCTAGTTCGCTCAACTCATTCATCAACTGACTGTGCGTCACAGGATGCTGTAGCTTCGTAAAGGGATAGTCGTTGCACTGCTGTGGCGTGAGATGAGACGACGCAAAAGCGGGGACGCTCGTAAGAAAAAGCAGTGCAAACGCGGCGGTGATCGAAACAGTTTTCATGGCGACTCTCCAAAAGTTGATTTCGACAAATTCAGCTTACAGAGTGCACCTGACCAATTCGGCAGCATGGCGATGAAACTTGTTTAATGTGCGTGTCACACGCTATCGCCTGCCGGCCCTCCGGTAGACCGCATTGAAACCCCGTGCATGATGGACGGACTGCCTGTTGAAATACTATCCGCGCCGGTTTTCCGCGCGAGGGATAGACGTTGAGACAAGGAATCGAACAAAACTGAGACCGAGGCAGCGTGCACCGCCAGTCGACGCTGATGAAGTGTCCGTCAGCGTGCATCGTTAGCCCTGGGCTGAACACCATTACAACAAGTGCCGCCAGAAAGTACCGCTCCACGAAAATCTCAGGTGCGCGGATAGCCCCGCTGTCATGTTGCACTGCGTCGCTGTGCAAACCCCAAGCCGTGTGGCGCCGCAGTTAATCCAAGACCTGGTGCGCCGCAGCAGGTCCTCGCGAGGTTCTGTGTCGCACGGGGCGCCGGCTTATGTCACCGAGGGATTTCAGCAGCTATTCCAGATACCGCCGCTTTAGTATTCTACGCAGCGCGCACATGACGCCACGCTCTGTCCACGCCCGAATCGAAAATGCGTGCTGCCGTGCGCGCTCGAACATAAGCAGCGGAGTTTAGCGACGCTGGACGGCGTCCGTCGGTCCATCCACATTAACGAATGACCTTGATTCCACTGCCCCTGTAGAGCGGCATTGTCACTGAAAGGAGAGAACGAATGACTTCGACACCTGCATTTTCGATCCGAGCTTTAGCATGCCTTGTCAGCCTAGGTGTCTTGACGTACGGCACGCATGGACTTGCGTCGCATCAGCATTTGCATTTCGCCTATCTGACGCTCACGGCGCTCGGAGTAATTGGCGGAGCGCTCTTCACTAGTACGTGGACATTTAAGGCATGAGCGGGTCATAGCAAGACCGGCACCTATGCCGGGATCCAACATTCCTTCTTTTCGTGAACGCTAGGATCGCAGTATCGGTTAAGTGGTACAAAGAAGTCGGTATCAACTTCGCCCGGTGACCTGCTAGTCACCACGCTGAACTTGTCTTGCCGGCACCCAATAATTCATCGATCCGCCAGGTATGCCGAGCAGGACTGCGGAAGGATCGTCAACCCCGTCATCGGAAAGCTCGCATGCCAAAACATTGGCTGACAGCAGCGTTACCTGCTGCGACGCGGTCATTTTGGCCAGCTTTTCGACGGTTACGGGGTGAAGTTGGCGATAAATGTCGTAGCTGATAGCCCCCGGTACGTCGCCTCTCACATGCACCGGCGTTCCTTGAGTGCAACTCGCCGCATGTGAGTTTTGCGAACAGATAGCGGCTACGATCATAAGCAGGAACCCTTTCATACATACCTCGTGGACCAAAAGTCAATCTTAACCTGAACTGCGCGCTGTCGAACTGGATGCCGTTCGCCATACGGCCTGACGATAAACCTCTTTGCACTCATACTAACAATTCACCCTCGACGGCTTTCCAGGTATTTGTGAACGAATGCGATTGCCATACTGCCGTTCTCCAACGGCGGACGCGACGCGTTTGACCGGACTCAGTCGTACATCTCCGCATGCGAATACGCCGGGGATACTCGTTTCGAGTAAGTAAGGGTCGCGAGTTTCGGACCAGAGCCCGGCCTTAACGACATCGTCGCCCGTGAGCACGAACCCTCGTTGATCGCGCGCGATCTCCATCGGTAGCCATCCCGTCTCCGCGTCTGCACCGATAAAAACGAAAAGCCCTCCGCAGGCTTTCCAGCTCTCCTCTCCATGTGACCCATCCCGCAAACAGATCTCCGAAAGACGGGACTCCCCCCGCACCGCGGTCACTTCCGAATCGAGTTGGACGGAGACGTTGGATTTTGCCTTGATCTGCTCGATTAGATAGCGGGCCGCCTGTCGCGGAATCACCCGTCCCCGGGGAAGACTACCGCGACCGTTACCGGCGGCTCACCGGCAGGTCACTACGCGATTGCCCAGCGTGCGGCAAGGGTCATATGGTCCACATCGAAGGCGGTGTGCCTGGCATCCTGCCGCGCGCTCCTCCTGACCCGACCCATGTGCACTAGCCAGCATCATTGAGTCGTCCCCCTGTCTGACCGATCACCGTAGATCGATCAGCATGCTCCACCGCAGAACTGCTACATAGTCCTCGGCGACAAGCGCTTGCCGGAACATGGCCAGGCCTGCCAAGTGCTCGCCGACGCAACGCCCGAGATGGTATCGGGGCCTTCCTTAACGCACATCCGTGGCCGAAATGAAGTAGGGCCAGATTGCCAACTTATTTATGTAAAATATGCGGCAAGGGAGTCACTGGGCCGGCTGCAGTCGGCGTGAGACCGGCAGTTCGACGTCTCTTCACGAACGACGGCTTATCCGGCATGTAAGTCCGCATCAAATCCACGTCTGCCTGGGGAACTGCAAAGACGCTAGGTGGCCATGTTTGACGGATGCGCCCCCTTGGACCGCATGCGGGCCGCGCGCGGAGCTTCCAACGCGACTCCGTCAAGTAAATACACCAGTCGTCAAGTTGTGGAAAGCCTTTGCCGCCGGGGTGAGGCTCTGGTTCTTACGCCAGAGCATGTTGAGCTGGCGGACCACGCGAATGTCGCTAATGGGCAGCTCCACCAGATTACCGGCTTCGAGTTCATCTCTCACGGACAGACGCGACACCCACGACACCGCATGCCCGATGCGCAGCAGCCGCTTGATCGCCTCCTGGCTGCCGACCACCAGCCCCGGTTCAAGTGTGAGTTCGTGCGCCGCATAAGCCTGTTCGACGACTTCACGCGTGCCCGAACCCTTCTCGCGCATGACAAGCTCCACGTCGGACAAGGACGCCGCGTTGAGCCTGCGCCTTCGCGACAGCGGATGATCCGGGCCCGCGACCGCGACGATCTCGTCGGCGCCGAGTGACATGACATCGAACGCATCGTCGCCGTAGGGTCCTTCGATCAAACCAAGCTGACAGCGCTGCCCAAGTACAGCGCTCTTGACCTGTTCAGTGTTGGAGATCACGAGTTCGATGGTCACGCCCGGATACAGATCGCGATATGCGTCCATCAGCGCGGGCATCAGATACGTGCCGATCGTATGACTCGACGCAATCACCAGATGCCCGCGTTTGAGACCGGCAAACTCTGCGACCGCCGCCTCGGCCGCGTCAGCCAGCCGGAAGATCTGGCCTGCGTATTCGGCGAGCATCCGGCCCGCCTCAGTCAACTGCATGCCGCGCGGCATACGGTCGAACAGCGCGACGCCCAGCCGCTCCTCGAGCTCACGTATCTCGCGGGTCAACGCGGGTTGGCTAACGTGCAATCGTTCGGCCGCGGCCGTCACGCTGCCCGTCTGCGCGACGGCATCGAACGCTGCCAGATGGGTGAAATTCATGGAATACCGAAATGATATAAGAGCGATCGAAAAGATGTATTTTTAGTATATATCGAGCCCCCCTAAAGTTCACTCACCGAACCCCTTAACGGAGATTGCGATGAGCCAAACCTTGACCGCCCGGCGCTGGCGCAGAGGCAACCATGAAAGCCTGCTGGAAAATATCCGCCAGTTCACGCCGAACTGGTTTGCCGTGACGATGGGCACGGGCGCCGCGTTTCTGGTGCTCAATGCGCTTCCGGTGTCGTTCGACGGCAAGGCGCTCCTTGCGCAGTCGCTCTGGATCGCGGATATCGGCCTGTATGCGATCTTCCTGTTGATGTTCGCGGGCCGATGCATCCTCTTCTGCGAGACGATCGGACCGCTGCTGCGTCATCCGTTGCAGTCCATGTTCCTCGGCGCCATGCCCATGGGGCTCGCGCCGATCATCAATGGCTTTGTGGCTTTCGCTGCGCCGCATCTCGGCGCACCGGCCTATCAGATCGCACTGAACCTGTGGGTATTCGACGCGGTGCTGTCGGTCGTGATCGCGATCGGCGTGCCCTATGTGATGTTCACGCGCCAGGAGCACAGTCTGGAGCGATTGACTGCCGCCCTGCTGCTTCCCATCGTCGCGCCGGAAGTGGCCGCATCCAGTGGGGGTGTGCTGGCGCCTCACCTGCCCGCTTCCCCGGCGCAGCTCGTGGTTGGAGCCGGTTACGTGTTGTGGGCTATTTCGGTCCCGCTGGCATTCGCGATTCTGACCATCGTGCTGTTCCGATTGATCATCCACAAGCTGCCGCATCGCGAACTGGGTGTGACCAGCTGGCTCACATTGGGTCCCATCGGCACGGGCGCACTTGGCCTCATCACACTCGGCGACGCCGCCAACAAGGCGTTCGCACATACCGGCTTGCATGACGTCGCCTCTCTCGCCAGCACCTTCGGCGTATTCGGCGCGCTGCTGCTGTGGGGCGCAGGTCTGTGGTGGCTTGCTTGCGCGGTGCTGTTCATGTGGCGCTATCGCCTTGAAGGGCTGCCCTTCAATCTCGGCTGGTGGGGTCTCACTTTCCCGATTGGCGTCTATACGCTCGCCACATTCGCCCTTGGACGCACGACTGGATTCGCTTGCTTCGTGCACATCGGCATCGTGCTCGCTGTTGCGCTTGGCGCGCTGTGGATCTTCGTGAGTTGCCGCACGGCCAGGGCGCTGCTGCACAAGGAAGTGCGATTCCGCGCTCCGTGTCTTGCGCAAGCCCGCGCCCCGGCCTGATTGCACACCCGCTTTGCCCAACCGGGCATCGACAACCGTTGAAAGAGAGAAGGAAAAAAATCATGTCATCAAAAGCCAAACGCATTGCGGTCACGGGCGCAGCAGGTCAGATTGCCTATTCGTTGCTGTTCCGCATCGCCAACGGTGACCTGCTCGGCAAGGAACAGAAGCTCGTCCTACAACTGCTCGAACTTCCGCAGTCGATGGACGCGCTGCGTGGCGTCGTCATGGAACTGGAAGACTGTGCATTTCCGCTCGTCGAAGCCATCGAAATCGGCGACGATCCGTACACCGCTTTCCGCGATGCCGACTACGCGTTTCTGGTCGGATCGCGACCGCGCGGAAAAGGAATGGAAAGGCGGGATCTGCTGGCCGCGAATGCGGCGATATTCCGCACGCAGGGACAAGCATTGAATGACGCGGCAAGCCGTGACGTCAAGGTTCTCGTGGTGGGCAATCCCGCCAATACGAATGCATGGGTCACGCGGCAATTCACACCCGACCTTCCAGATGACGCCATCACGGCCATGATCCGCCTCGATCACAACCGGGCAGTGGGCCGTCTCGCTACCCGCTGCGGCGTACCCGCGGATGAGATTTATCACATGGCCGTATGGGGCAATCACTCGCCGACCATGTACGCGGACTACCGCCATGCGATGGCACGACGGGAATCTATTCGCGTGCTGCTCGCCGACGAAGTGTGGAATCGCGATGTCTTCATCCCCGAGATCGCACGACGCGGAACGGCGATTATCGAAGCGCGCGGCGCATCGTCTGCCGCGTCGGCCGCCAATGCAGCGATCGACCAGATGCACGACTGGGTCAGGGGCAGTCACGGAAGATGGGTGTCGATGAGCATCGTGTCGAATGGCGAATACGGCATTCCAGCCGGGCTCGTATTCGGCATGCCCGTGACCTGCGGTAAAGGTTGCTACCGCGTTGTATCCGATATTGATATCGATGCATTCGCACGTGCACATATCGATGCCTCTGTCGCGGAACTCATGGACGAAATGAAGGCCGTTCGCGCGATCCTCGGATTGCGATAGTACGCCCGAGGCATTATCTATAGCGCCTGCGCCCGTCGGGAAGGGGCGCGTTTCAGCTCATTGGTGTGTCGACGCGTGTGCCCTCCGTGCATTTTCAAAAACTTTCTTGCGATCTCGAAAGCGCCCCATTTGTACTACGGCGAGCATGTCTTGTAAGCCAAGAGAACTCATGGGAATAGATGGGGCCCGTTGCCCCGATATCTGGCGCCTAAACGCAGGCATCTTCTGAGAAGAACGCGAGAACGCCAAATCGAGGGCGTGTGAAAACGCACCCTAAACGCGACGCTCGAAAAAATCGACCCTCCAGATCGTGCTGTGTTGGCTTCGCAGTGCCTTGGGAAGGGTAAAGCGACACCTGAAAAACCGAGTACTTTCGAGTTTTCACACGCCCTCGACCCGGAGCGGACAATGAGATTGCTCGACAGCGGACACTCAATCGGCGGACGCTTGAATAGCGTTTTGATCCCATATCGGGCCGAGTCGGTGCGCAACATGTTTGCCTGGATGTCTGCCATTCGGACGCTAGCAATACGAGTCGTGTCGTATATCTCGCTCAGATTGCGGAGCACTTTACGGCTCGATCGTCAGTTGATCGGATTTGATCCAACGAAGCAGATGCTTGCCAGAAGCGTTGCCGTAGTCCACATAGGCCCAACCGGACGGCGACTGCTTCAATACCGATACTCTATCGTTTTTGACCAGATAGGCGCGTCCCGCGCTGGCATCATCCGGGGCCTTATAAAGTGTCGCTCTTTGCACCGATATGGTCGCGGCAGGATTCCCGATTTTCGCGGCAGATGAAAGTGGCGTGCCGACGATATCAATGTCCGCTTTTGAAAGCCCGTCGTCTATCAGTCGAGCATCGTTTCGCGCGCCTGCTGCATGCAAAGCGGCCGTAATCCCCTGATACGCCCCACGATTGGCCGCCGACGGCGGATCGCAACGCAGGAGATTTCCGGCGCCCGAGTCGTTGCTAACGAGTAACCTTGGTGGCTGACCAGCACGGATAAACCGCATCAGCCGGCTGGCCGATGGACGGTCTTCCTTCAACATCAGGTTCGTCTGGTCGTCGTTTCCCCACTGCGCGGGCTGGCCCGCACGCCAGCCCGCCCCGCATATCTCGCCAGTTTGATCCGCTGTAATACAGCCCGTGCGAATCTCGATGGCAGAACAGTATTCCCGGCTCGCACCAGACTCCGTTTCTGCAGGCCCCGACGAAACCGATCCCGACTCGATTCGTTCTATGACGACATATTGGCCAGAAGGAGAAATATTGCTGTCATGCGGAGGTTGCATTAACGCACCGGGCGCGGTCGAATCGCCGGCTTTTGGCAAGACGCTGAACGTCGTGCCGTTCGGGAAATAGAAGATGGCCTGCTGCCATGCACGCCGGGCTAACGGGGCTTGAGGATTCGTCGCCTTGCCATACACAATTGCCCCTCCGCCCGGCAACGCGAAACGGAATGTGGACGACGGAGCGGCGGCAAGCGCTGATTCGGCAGTACCGCCGATTAGCATCAAGGCTATGGCAAACGCCGCGCCGGTAGATACAGTGTGCATGCTAAAAGAGCGGATGCGAAGTAGCAGAACATGAGTGTCTATGAACTGTTTCAATCGCTTTTCCTATGCTCAATCTTCTTGAGGCGCACTCCGATAAGCACAAACGTTGCAATCAAGGGCACCTCCACGAAGTTAGTTATCGGTCGATGTTCGGTCGCTCCAGCCATGCTTCGATAGGTTCCTTCCCCGCGCGGTTATAGCGAACTCTCACCCAATCCGGCTTCTGTTCGCCAATAATGACAACGCGATCGCCGCGGATGAGATAGCCGCGACGGTTGCTTCCTACTGAAGGCCGCTCGTAGAGCCATGCTCGGTCGACCTGCACCGTCGATACCCTCAACGCATCAGCATCGGCTGGCATAGCTCTGGTGGAGGCGGGCGTCGAGTGGTTCCCGGCAGAGGATGCGTCGCCCAGCGCGGCCTGTATTTGCGCGTAATACCGTGCGTTTGCTGCGCTCGGCGGATCACATGCTCGAAGATTGTCCAGACCCAACGCGACGCGCAAGAATGGCTTGATATTCGTTGCTTTGGCCTGGCTGAATTGAGTCCATACGGCTCGCGCCGTCGGCTTTTCCAGCGCTTTCATCGATTGCGAGTCCGTTTTGCCTGAGTCGAGCTGGCTGCGCCATCTCGTCTCTTTGTCATCCCATGCGCCACCGCAAACAACGCCAGAATAGTCACGCGCGACACACCCAGTCACGGTGTCCAGGATCGGACAGAATTTACGACTTACCACAGTAGGCTTACCATCTTCGGTTTCCGTCACTCCGTTACGCGTGAGATCGAGTACGACATAGCGTCCATCGTGCGAGCGCGCTCTCGCGCCAACCGTCGAAAAGATGACGCCGCCCTGAGAAATGAGCGCTTCGTCCGGGACAATCGCAAGTGCGGTACCGTCTGGGCGCGTGATGGTGAGACGCGTCCAACCAGGCCCGAACGTGCGGCTCAGTTCCGGCGATACGGGTGCGGAATAAACCAGTTGCGCGTGATTGGGGAAATCGATCTCCCGCTGGTTATCCTGCGCACACCATGCCTGTTGGGAAACCAGAAAAGCTGAAAACAGCAAAGTGATTCGTGCTGGGTGGCTCATATCTGATAGCGCACATCGTACAGCGCGTGCCGATCGCCAGTTGATCCGATTCGGACGATCGAAGCAGACGCCTGCAGGAAGCATCGAAACGGTCCACATGACTGTAGGACCCGCTGCCGCTACTTCGTGCAGAAACATCATTCAGTGAATATCAACCTTCGACACAGGTACTTCATTGACTCCATCGAAAATTTTGTTCGAAAAACTCTTGTATCCCGAAGCCGTACATTCCTGATCAAATATTACTTTTCCATTCTTCGATACGTAGACCTCGCCTGGCGAAACAGACGAAACGACATACGTGTAAGCTCCTTTCGAGAATTTCAAATGCAGCCCACGAATACTACCTTCAGAGACGTCGGTAATCTTGACTGTGCTTGCGGGAGGAACATTCTGACCAGGAAATGCGAAAGCATTGTCCTTGGTACCGTATCGATATTGCACGTAGCCCCGATTAGGGGCAGTGTTGTCCTTTGCGCATACGGAGACAGTCTTTTGATTTTCTAGCGGACAACTGAAATAAATCTCTTCCCCGTCGTTGCAAAGTGTCTGTTCATTCTGATAAGTCTGATCCTGCCCATTCGCCACGTCATATTTAACGAGCGAGAGCAGAATAATCGTTAGAATTCGTGCTATCCACATTACTTCAGTCCTCCCCAATTGTGAATCGACGCGAAATTATTTCGCCGATCCACGATGTCGTTCATATTCTCCGGATTGATCGGGTGACCAGGCTGATGCTTGAAAAGTCCGGGATTGATCGCTCGCGTGATGTTATCGACATCGTCTTCGGCTGCGCCATGATCGGCCGTTTCGTACATTCTGTTATTGATCCAATACGCCGCGGCCGATCTCACGGCGTATTTGACCTCGCCGACCAGCGCGTAATCTACCAGAAAGTTCAGATTGGCCTCGCCGGCCCAGCCACTTGAATTCTGTCGGTGCCATTCGGTAAACAATCGATATTGAGTTTGACCCGTAATCTGGATCAAGCCTCTGCCTCGGTACTTCCACCCGTCACCGCTTGCGATGTCTCCATTACCATTTCTGCGCTCATATGCGCGGTTCGCAATTGCTTGCTCATCGGCGGGATGCTCAGCCGTACGTCCGTACAAATCAGCCTCGTCAGGATGTGCCTGGAAATAGCTAAATTTCAGTTTCAAACGGTCAGGCGGATAATTAAGGCTTTCACCATCGTGAACAGCCAACGACGGTCCTGCCTCACGTCGAATTTGTGCGAAGAAGTGCTCGCGTCTGAGTGGCTTGTCGAGTTTAAACAAATCGATATTCGTATTCAATTCCGTCATAGCTGCTTGCAGCGTCGCAACACTTGCACTCGGGAAAATGTGCTGCATCATCGCGAGCGTAAACTGGAAGTCGGTACGGCGGAAATTCCCCACGAGACCAAGAGGATGAAAATGATAAACTTTAGAGCTCGTTGGCCATCCACTCACACCGCTGATCCCACTCCAAAATCGCAGCACATCAATCCGCGTCTTCTCCGCTTGCCACACAGGCAGCCCTGCATGCATATGCGAATCGAGCGCATCCCACTTGCTCATCTCCCCGCCCCATTCACTCTCGTATCGCACGATCAGATGATCGATCCGATCTGCGAGCCACGGTTTGCCGAGCGCCGTCTGTAGTTCGTGTGCGGTGATCTTGCCATCGCGCTGCCCCTGAGCGTCGATCGCGTCTTCAAGCTTGCGAATGGTTTCGTCGGAGCGCGCATTCGCGAATGAGCCCTCGAATTGCGCGATCTCGTCCGGCGTGCCGCTGTCTGCGATATAGAGCGCGCGTGCAAACATGTCGGAAACCGACGCTTGCAGATTCAGGACATCGAATCCCGGCCAGTCCCAGGGACTTTTCAGCTCAACGAGAGGATGCCCGTGATCGCAAACCCAGCCATTGACTTCGGCATTGTTCCCGTCGGCGATGCTCACTGCGTACCACCTCTTGTTCTCAGCCTCAACACAACTTTGCGCCGATGCGGTGCTCACCACGCGTGTCCAGGCTGCCGCCGCGCCGCCCGCCGCCCGCCGCTTGCAGGGTCAAGGGAAACTGGCTCCACGCCGGGCGATCTTCATTGCCGTGCGGATCCGCGCGCGCAATCCAGAGCGCCTGATTGTTGAGCGGCTGCCCGCTCGGGTTTACCTGCAAGACCTTCCGCCACGCACCGCTGGCTGGCGAGCCCGGGGCGTCCTTGACGGATGCTCCGTGCGGGATCGATGAACTGGGAGAAGACGGCTGCACCAGCTTCGCGCCTTTCGAATCAGCAAGAGATTGCGCGATTTCGGATCGAGTTGCTGCGCCCGTGCGCGGCTGCGCGAAACGAAAGCGTTGATGTCGTCGCCCGTGAAGACCTCGACATGAAGCAGCGGTCGTTCACCCTGCTTGGGCGGCAAGCTATGATGCGCCCGCGCTTCCACGAGCCGCTGATACTCACCAATAAGCGCAACCGTCTCGCCTGCGGCGATAGCGTGAGGCTTCGGCAGGACATGGATCTGATCCACCGCAGACGGTTGGCTTTGCTTGTCCAGCTCGCCCAGGAAAACCCATCCTGTCGCGGCATCTGCTGGCAGGGCTGCGCCTTCCCGATACGATTGAACCGTACCCGACACAAAACCCCCGATCTTGCCCCATGCGCCGTGTTTCTGGCCGACCTTGATCTTCGTATCGCGAGCAAGCCAGCCTGTCACAGCACTACCGGCCGTATGCGACGCCCGAACGCGCAGGCCGGGCTGGTTGTGATCCTCGGAACCAGCGACGTTCTTGCGAGGATCGTTTGCCTTGTTGCCCACCGTATAAATGTCTGTCGCGCCATAGTAGGCGCGTAGAGCCTTCGCCGCACCGTAACCATCGAGCGGCAGCGTATGCATATAAAGGCTGAAGAACGTCAAAACGTCTTCGGCAGGTGTGCTTGTGTTCTGCGTCGGTGCACCGTTCGCCGTATTCGCCGGCTGCGCCGAAGGCGTGGACGGCGCGGGAGGCTTTGGCAACACGAGCCGATGCCGCACCAGCGTGAACCCGCTCGAGTATCCAGCCCTGGATCCGTCAGGATAGGCGAGCTCCTGCAGCTTCGAATTGAGGCGACATGCGACGACTTCACCGTCTGCAATACACTTGACGCCGGCATCCTGATCGAACTTGCCAGCTGTGCCTTTTCCGAAATGGATGCCACCGTGCCAGAGCCCGTTTGCACCGATTGGATAGAAGCCATCCTCCGATGCACTGAGGGCGCTCAGATAATCTTCGGGAGCGGGCTGCGCACCGGGGTTCTTCAATGAGAACGGATACGCCCAATTCTCGACTTGCGACGGCTTGTCCTGTTGCTGCGCCACTAGCTATCCTTTATTCAGTTCGTTTTTTACGGGACGCCCCATCGTCGTCACCCCGAAAAGTCTACTGACCGTTTCGGCTCGCTGTCAGTCCACGACGGGAACTTCTCGTCAAGCCGAACGGGCCCATTGAAGCCGTGCTGAGCCCCCTTCACATCGATCGCGCCGGGTGAGTGAATCTCGATGTTGCCGTCTTTCAGCCGGATGTATGCGCCACCCGAAGTCAGCAGAATTTCCTGTTTCGCCACGCCTTCAATCGTCTGTGTCGCCGAGATGAGTTTGACGGACTTTTGCGCAGTCAATTCGATGTTGTCGTCGTGCGCCTGAATCTCGACCTTGCCTTTGCCCGCGAACAGCTTCATGCCCGCGTTTTGCGCGAAGAGACTGAGCTTTTGCGCGACGCTCGCTATCAGCGACTTGCCCGTTGCCACATGAACACTTTGTGTAGAGTTCATCAATTGATGTCGTAGTTTGACAATCAATTTTTGTCGCTTTTGACGGGTTGCACGGTCTGCTTTCTCACCGTTTCGCTCCACGTCCAACCAATTCGTGTCGCCTCGGCACACAAATATTTAAAACTTTTGTGATCTATCCCTGTTTGACGCTGCGCCTTTGACTGGGACTCATTTTCTCTGGTGGCGCAAATAACCTCTGAAACGACACGAGCGCCGGTCTAGACCAGAAACTGAGAGGAATCCCAAGGGCGCTGTCACGTTGACGGGGCGACGGCGTAAAAACTTCTGGGGACGTGTGTTTGCTCAGACGAGCGGACGGAATCCGGGCGAGCTCGGTGAATCGATGCCACGCGTCAAAGCGTTGAGCGAGCTGTTTGCGGTAGAAAGACGCGCGCAGCAAATGACGCTTGAGCGCGAAGTGCTGCCGGATCGGTCCGAAGCTCGAAAGAAGCGCCTGGGTGCGCTTTGGGTCGCGAAATCCGCGCAAGCGCCGCTCACGTTCACGCGTAGGTTGATGGCTATTTTCGGCCCGATTGTTCACGCGGGCCGCAGCCTTGACGAACACGTGCTTGACGTTTGCCAGCTCGGGATCCGGGACTTCGCGGCCGGATAACTGCGCAGCTGGTCAGTGACGATCCTGCGCGGCACCAGGCAAGACCGAAGGATGCGCTTGAAGAATCGTTCGGCTGCGGTCGTGTCGCGCCGCTTTTGCAGCAGGATATCGAGTTCGGCGCCGTGCTCGTCGGCGGCTCGCCACAGCACATAATGTTCACCGCGCAGCATCACAAACGATTCATCGAGATGCCAGGTACTGCCCGGTTTGCGGCGAGCAGCCTTGACGCGATGCGCGAACCCTGTGCCAAATTTATCGCACTAGCGGCGCACGGTTCCGTAACTCACCACGATCCCGCGCTCGAACAGCAACTCTTCAATGTCGCGCAAGCTCAACTGAAACCGAAAGTACCAGCGAACGGCACAACTGATCACCACCGCCGGAAAGCGATGACCATGATAGAGCGATCTAGATTTATTCATCTCCAGATTCTACGCGACCACCTCGGCAACGTGACAAAGCCCGCGCTGCTCCTTGCCATAGTGGAAAGTCAAACCCGAACACGTGTGCATCCAACTTGATTGCATGTATGCCGTCAACAAATTGTGAACACGTTGTTATGACCAACTCCTCCCAAAAAGCGCAGCTCGGAACAAGCTAATTCATGAACAACGCGTGACGGTCCGGGATGCCCGGCAAATGAGAATTTCGCTGGACGGTAGTCGGTATACAAGCTTGAGTCGTCCATTACCAGCAGACCGTTGTGAGCGAGCGCATCCCGGCAGACCTTATAGTCAGCCAATGCAACTTCATAATCGTGGTTGCCATCCACATAGATCACATTCCACGCTCTGGAACGGATGTGCTCGGTCGCAATCGTGTCCGTTGACAAAGCCTTAATAAAATTCGGATCAGGTAATCCGAAAGACCGATTAGAGGCAATCGCGTCGTCGAGATAATCAATGTTCTTACGATACTTACTCACGGTATCCGCGGCTGAAGAGAACGGTGAGATACCATGGACCTCGCATGGGAATGCGCACAACTTCGCGATCAGGCCCATGAGGGAGGTGATCTGTCCACGATATACGCCGATCTCAAGAGCACGCTGTGGCTGATAATCGCGCAAGAGAAGCCACCACATTGCATGGAAGGCATCCTCTCCAAATCCGCGCCGTCGCTGGCTGAAATAGGACCGGTGGTGACGAATCTCTGCAGGCGCGATATGCCACAGATAATGATGCATATATGCATAAAGGGCATTCCGATCCGGGTACTTATTGACCGCCTGCTCGAAGGATAAATCTTCTGCAAGTGACTCGCGGTAATGCGCAAATGACTTGCGCTGCAAAGTTGCCTGAAAGCGGGAAATTCGAGCAGAGACCGCACCAGTTACAGAAACCATTTCATCTCCCGAAACAAGGTCGACAAGAACACCATGATTACTGCGCGTGAATTAGCTCATGCTTGATGTGAAACGCCCGCACGGAAGACACCCAGATCGGACGACCCCGCACGTGCATTTTCACATTGCACGTAAGGAAACGGACTACGATCGAATTTTCCCCGTAGCGTTTGACCTGCTCGCTTGAACGCTCGATTATCTTTCGAACAACTTTCTCTTCACAATGTTGTCGCCCGATAGACAATCGGTGCTGTCTGCTTCAGACTCCCTGATAGACAGGGTCCAGAAACGCGCGAAAATCCACGCAGGCAATTCCGACGTCGCGTGCTCTTAGCGCCTTCAGCCTACCACCGCCATGCACGACTTATGAGTCGTTCGACACAATGGCGCATGGCAGCTCATTAGATACGGATTCCAGAACTGGCGAGAGGCTTTCTGATTATGCGTATCGTCAGTCTAGTCATCGTTTGGCACTGCGGGATTGCTACGAACAAAAAAGCGATAGTTTTCTCAATTTGACTCGATATTGATGCATCTTTTTTACAGCAAATAAGATGTGTAGCGCATTCAAACCTCTGATGTTTAAGCCGATCAAGGTCGGCCCCGCTAGAGCACGTCGTAGGTCCGCGAAAACCGAAATGCGCAGCCACGCTATCCCTCTGGCGAGCGGATTGTTGGGCCGTATCCAATATTCCCCAACTGTTATATGACCGTTACTCCACAGACTGCACTACGACCTGGTCGAGTGGCGGGAACAAGCTGAATCTCTGCCCTACGACTACCCCGGAACGGAAAGACTCGGTCAGCGCGTGTGGGGGAGTATCGATCTGTCCCATGGCATTGACTTCGCCACGCCATTCGCATGTCTGCTGATATGGGTCACCAACTTAGACGATTTGTGCATGCGGCGGCCGGCCCAGAAGCCACAGCATCACGCCGTCGCTGTCCTGTGCCTCGTCAAAAAGGATGAAGTCGGATTCGTGCGCGGATACCCTTGCGCCCACACTTTCAGATAGACGTCGGGAATAATGGCGCTGCGGTCACCCGGGTCCGTGATCTCACTCCACAGACGCGCGACATATGGACTCGGCTTCGTCCCCTTCGTACGTCGACGATACTTGCGTGGGCCATTGACTTCAGTGGATTCCGTCACTGTGACTATCATTCTTTTGTGGACAGTCACATTCATGACCCGGCGAAAGCATGGCGTGCCCATCGTCGGGTGTCTATACGGTCACAGTCGGACACTTACCCGTTCTCCTTTTCATCATTGGGCGCAGAACTGTACAGCACACCGTCACGACCGCAATCGCTTCTGTTACGAGTTGCGCAACCTGCGTCAATCCGGTTCCCTGTCTGGTATCACAATACCGCTGGCTTGCTTGGTAACTTGCTTCGCCGGTCCTGCCTGGCGGGCACGTGAGCATGCACGCCTCGATCTGCAACGATTTCGACGTCACGGTCGGCAAG
>NZ_JAGUUD010000072.1:0-45789 GCF_020177535.1 Paraburkholderia sp. XV
CGATGCACAAAAGGTGGAAAGCAGAAAAAGTGTCCAGGAATACTTGACCACTACAGTGCCGCCCCGCACAGGGGCGACGCGTGAGGCGAGCTAACGTAACGCGGATGCCAGCGCAAAGTCCAAATCGCGGATGCCAGCGCAAACATAAGCACACCACCCAAACGCGTCGCAGACAAAAAAACCTCAAACCTCACCACGCCTCAATCATCAAAGCATCGAGCTTAAACGACCCATCTTCGTGTACATCGAAGTATTCCCGAACCTCATCCGGGGCGAACGCCCACAAAGAGCGAATCGCAGCGACACGCGCCTCAGGCGTCCTCATCCTTGCGACCCACGACGCAAACTCGATATTGAGCCGCCAGCGCTCCCGCACTATAGCCTCGAACCCTGCCGCAGCAAAAAACGCCACCCACTCATCCGCACGATAATCGCGAATATGCGACCCATCGCGCAGCACTTCGACAGCCTGAAGATGCGTATCGAGCAGTGGATGCTCGCTTCCAGCGATATCAATGAACATCACGCGCCCGCCAGGCTTCAAAACCCGCCGCACTTCGGCAAGCGCCAACGGCACATCGTGCCAATGATGCGCGCTCATCCGGCTGACGACCCAATCAAACGAAGCATCGTCGAACGGCATCTTTTCAGCCGCACCCTGCTGCGTACGAATATTCGACAACCCGCGCTCAGCAGCGGCAGCAGCAACCGTAGCCAGCATCTGCGGCGCAATGTCATAAGCCACGACAGATCCAGCAGAAACCGCAACCGCAAAACTCGCATGCCCCGCGCCGCATCCCATATCGAGCACCGCCGCGCCCGGCGTCGCCGCCACAGCAGCCGCCAGCGTCTGCAAATCCACGCCCGTCGCGTGAACCTGGCTCGTCAAATACGAGGCTGCCGTCGAGCCGAACGCGTCGGCTACCTGATCGTGATGCTTCATCGTGTGCTCCTGTGCCTTCAGGGCTGTTTGTGAGGATAGGGTCAAAGTCGCGAGGCGCCTCGCCTGTCGCTACAATAGAGCCCGCCCTGTACCAGTACAAGTCAAGCAATTATTCTGGTATCAACATTACCAGCCACCGCCGTTTCGCCACATGACCACGCCGTCCCCCGCCGATTCCGCCCCGCCGCTCGATGCATCGCCCGCCCGCGCGCTCGGCGAGTTCATCCGCGCGCATCGCGAGCGCCTGTCGCCGCAAGCCGTCGGCCTGCCGCCCGGCCCGCGTCGCCGCACACCCGGCCTGCGGCGCGAGGAAGTCGCGCAGCTGTGCGGCGTCAGCCCGACCTGGTACACCTGGATCGAACAGGGACGGCCCGTGTCCGCGTCCGCCGACGCGCTCGCGCGTATCGCCGTCGCGCTGCAGCTCTCGCGCGCCGAACGCGCGTATCTGTTCGAACTGGCCGCCCAGCGCGACCCGGCCGAGCCGGACCCCGCCGCCGCCGATACCCCCGCCATGCTGCTCAAGACCGTGCAGCTCGTCAGCGCGCCCGCCTACGTGCTCGACCGCCAGTTCACCGCGCTCGCCTGGAACGAGCCAGCGGCAGACCTGTTCGTCGGCTGGCTCGACGGCGAGCACGACCGCAATCTGCTGCGCTACACATTCCTGTCGCCGGATGCGCGCAGCCTGATCGTCGACTGGGAAATCCGCGCGCGGCGTCTCGCCGCCGAATATCGCGCCGATTCGATCCGCCATCAGAACGACGCGCCCACGCGCTCGCTGATCGACGAACTGTCCGCCTCGAGCGACGCGTTCGCGCGCTTCTGGGCGTCGCAAGACGTCAACGAGCGCGAAGGCGGCCAGCGCCGCTTCGATCATCCGCGCGACGGCCACGTCGTCTACAACCAGATCACCTTCAAGCCCGCGCACCGCGAAGACCTGAAGCTCGTCGTGCTGATGCGCGAATGAGCTTTCCCGGCCACCCGAAAGCGGCCCGCACGGCGGGTGTTAAAATCGTTGTCTCCTTCGAGGCGGCGCGCGTCTCCATGCGCCGTCAGCGTCTTCACCTCGCATACTGCCCATCACCATGACGTCCCAACTGCATAAAAAAGGCGAAGCCTGGTCGGCTCGCTTCTCCGAGCCGATGTCGGAACTCGTCAAGCGCTACACGTCGTCGGTCTTCTTCGACAAGCGTCTGGCGCTCGTCGATATCGAAGGCTCGCTTGCGCACGCGTCGATGCTGGCCGCGCAAAAGATCATCAGCGCCGACGACCTCGCGGCAATCCAGCGCGGCATGGCGCAGATCAAGGGTGAAATCGAGCGCGGCGAGTTCGAATGGCAACTCGACCTCGAAGACGTGCACCTGAACATCGAAGCGCGCCTCACCGCCCTGATCGGCGATGCCGGCAAGCGCCTGCACACGGGCCGCTCGCGCAACGACCAGGTCGCGACCGACATCCGCCTGTGGCTGCGCGGCGAAATCGACCGTATCGGCGGTCTGCTGAAGGATCTGCGTCTCGCGCTCCTCGAACTCGCCGAAACCAACGCCGGCACGATCATGCCGGGCTTCACGCATTTGCAGGTCGCGCAGCCCGTGACGTTCGGCCATCACCTGCTCGCCTACGTCGAGATGTTCTCGCGCGACGCCGAGCGCATGGTGGATTGCCGCAAGCGCGTGAACCGCCTGCCGCTCGGCGCAGCGGCGCTCGCCGGCACGAGCTATCCGATCGACCGTCACGCCGTCGCGAAGACGCTCGGCTTCGACGGCATCTGCGCGAACTCGCTCGACGCCGTGTCCGACCGCGACTTCGCGATCGAATTCACGGCGGCGTCGGCGCTGGTCATGACGCACGTGTCGCGCTTCTCCGAAGAACTCGTGCTGTGGATGAGCCCGCGCGTCGGCTTCATCGACATCGCCGACCGCTTCTGCACCGGCTCGTCGATCATGCCGCAGAAGAAGAACCCGGACGTGCCCGAACTGGCGCGCGGCAAGACGGGCCGCGTGAACGGCCATCTGATGGCGCTGCTCACGCTGATGAAAGGCCAGCCGCTCGCGTACAACAAGGACAATCAGGAAGACAAGGAACCGCTGTTCGATACCGTCGACACCGTCGCCGATACGCTGCGTATCTTCGCCGAGATGGTCGCGGGCATCACGGTGAAGGCGGACAACATGCGTGCGGCTGCACTGCAAGGCTTCTCGACGGCAACCGATCTCGCCGACTACCTCGTCAAGCGCGGCTTGCCGTTCCGCGACGCGCACGAAGCCGTCGCGCACGCGGTTCGTTTCTGCGAACAGCGCGGCTGCGATCTGGCCGATCTCACGCTCGACGAGATGAAGGCTGAACTGCCGAACGTCGCTTCGTTGCTGGGCGACGATGTGTTCGGCTATCTGACGCTCGAAGGATCGGTGGCGAGCCGCAATCATCCGGGCGGCACCGCGCCGGATCAGGTGCGCGCCGCTGTTGCCGCTGCGCGGGCTGCGCTCGGCTAGGCCGCTTCCATTCGGCTGCTGAAAGGCGGACTCTCTGGCGAGGGTTCGCCTTTTTTGTTTTCGCACGGGTTGCCTGCGGCTTCAGACCCGTGCGCCTTCGCTGCACCGCGGCAACAGTGGGCCGCTGTCGCCTCGCCTGCCGTTGCGAAGCGCCGTCGTCGGCTACTATCACGGCAACCATCGGCTTTCATCGTTCACTGTCATGATCATCCGCCCACAACTCCGCTGGTTCCGCATGCTGCTCGCGTGGCGCGGTTCCGTGCTGCCCGAACTGCTGCCGCGTCTGTGCGTCATCCTGCTCATTTCGCTGGTCGCGCTCGCCGTGCATGTTCATCTGCTGAAGATCAGCATCAACATGACCACCACGCCGTTCTCGCTGATCGGCATTGCACTGGCTATCTTCCTCGGCTTTCGCAACAGCGCGAGCTATGACCGCTACTGGGAAGCGCGCAAGCTCTGGGGCAGCCTGCTCAACGAGACGCGTTCGCTCACGCGTCAGGTGTTGACGCTGCCGAGCGCCCATATCGACGCAAGCGAAACGCAAGCCTTCGTGCAAGCCTTGTGCGGGTTCGCGCATGCGCTGCGGCATCAGTTGAGAGGTACGGACCCGTCGGAAGATCTGTCGACGAGACTCGACAAGCCGCTCTTCGAGCGCGTCATGTTGTCGCGCTATCGGCCCGCGACGATCATGCTCTGGCTCGGCGAATGGACGCAGCGCCAGGCGCGCGACGGCAAGCTGGACGCATGGACGGTCCAGGCCATCGACCGCAATCTGAATGGGCTCTCGGATGTGGTCGGCGGCTGCGAGCGGATCGTGTCGACGCCGCTGCCGTTCGCGTATTCAGTAATGATTCACCGCACCGTGTACTTCTTCTGCGCGGCGTTGCCCTTCGGGCTGGTGGAAACGGTCGGCGTGTTCACGCCCGTGTTCTCGGTGTTCGTCGCGTACACGTTCATGGCGCTCGACGCGATCGCATCGCAGATTGAAGAGCCGTTCGGCACCGACGACAACGACCTCGCGCTCGATGCGCTGTCCGGGTTCATCGAAGACGCCGCGCGCGACCTGCTCGCGCAGCCTTCGCTGCAAAAAACCGCTGCGAAAGACGGTTACCTGCTCACCTGACGCGCGCACGGGAAACGCGCGCCGAGCCCGCCCGGCGCGCGTCCGTTACAGCAATATCAGTCCGTGCCGTACTTCGGCGAACGCGGACCATACAGCAAACCATCCGCGCCGCCGCTCGACAGCAGCTTGCGGCTCGTCAGGCCCGCGACGTCGTGCGCTTCGTCGCTCAACGTGTGCGCGACCTGCTTCACGGCCGCCTGCACCAGCGCGCCGATCAGCCCGCCGCCGACGTTCACGTTGCCGCCCAGTTCCTTGCCCGTCGCGCCGGCTGCGCCGGACCAGAGGGTATCGCCGGAACGCAGATCGACCAGCTTCGCGCTGGCCGTAACGGCCGTCGTGCTGTCGATCACCATGTACTTCGAGCCATATTGCGAGATCTTCGTGTACAGCGCGGCGTCCGCGCCGAAGATGCTGCGCAGCTTGTCGGGCGCGACGTTCTGGATATCGTTCGCATTGGTCAGCCCGTTGTGCTTGAACGTCTCTTCCATTTCGGCGACAGGCACCACGTAATAGCCGCCTTCCGCGAGCGGCATCGTCATCTGCGACAGCATGCTGTAGCTCGCGCCGACGTCGGTCGTGTCGTTGACGGGCGGCAGCACGAGAATCGTGCTCGGCTTGCTGTTGCGGAACGCGGTGTAGTCCATCTGACGCGCGGGCTTCGACACGCATGCCGTGAGTGCGACCAGCACGGACATCGCAGCGATCAGTTTGAGTGAAAGAATGCGTTTCATCATTATTGGAATTTGCTCAACAGGAAGTCCATGTAAACCGTCGACTCAGGAAACGACTGCTTTTCGGCGAGCAATTCCTGCTTCGCCTGCTGATCGTTGCCGACGCTCGCGTACAGCATGCCCAAATGGGCATGGAAGCCCGGCGGCACCGCTGCGCCCTTCGCGGCGATCTGCTGACGCGCCTTCTCGAGCGCATCGATCTGCTGCTGCGGACTGTTCTTGCCCTTGAAGTACTCGTAGACCTGCGGCTGGTAGCCGTCCCATTGATAGAGCGCAACGCTCTTCGTCGTGTTCGCGCACCCCGTCAGCAGCGCGCACGCTGCCGCGACGGGCAACGCGAGGCCCGTCAGCCATTGTTCTTTTTTCATTGTGGTTCCTCGGAATATCCCGTAACGGACTTACTTCGACGCCTGCAATGCGCCTGCGTCGACCTGCTGCACCAGATGATTGACGGCTTCCTTGATGGCCAGATCGAGCACCTTGCCGTTGAGCGTGGAGTCGTACGAAGCCGTGCCGCCGAAGCCGATCACTTCGCGGTTCGACAGACTGTATTCGCCCGCGCCCTGGCTGGTTGCGACCACTTCGGAAGTCGTCGTGTCGACGATGTTCAGACTGACCTTGGCGTACGCGATCTGGCTCTTGCCCTGCCCCAGAATGCCGAACAACTGGTGGTCGCCGACTTCCTTGCGGCCGAACTCGGTGACGTCGCCGGTAATCACGTAGCTTGCGCCTTTGAGCTTCTGCGTCTTGTTCGCAAGCGACGCTTCCTGCGCGATCTCATTCATGTTGTCGCGCTCGAGTACCGAGAAGCGGCGGCTCTGCTGCAAGGTCGTGACGAGGATAGTCTTCGCCTGGCTGCCCACCACGTCGATGCCGTTGGAGAAGATGCCGCGCAAGTAGCTCGAACGATTGTCGAACTTGCCGACGGAGACGAGCACCGGCTTGCCGGCATACGGCACTTGTGCACTGCTGACTTCGGGCGTCGGCAGCGAGCGCGACGCCTCCGTCGCGCATCCGCTCAGTGCCGCAGCAACGAACGTGGCGACGAGCAATGCGGAGGGTTTGGTTAGCTTCAAGATAGTGATCCCGTTCAAAGAATGGCTCGCGTTCCAGGGCCATCGGGATCAGGCGTGCTGCGTGCCGTGCTTCTATCCGACGCTCTGGTAACGCAACGTAAGATAACGGCACCTGGCGATGCATCTTTAAAAAAATGTCACTAAATGGGAGCGCGCGCAGGACGATTTGACTCACCGCGCATAGAACATGCGTGCGGTGAGAAGCACTTGGCTAATTGAACAATTTTTTCGAAGTCTGCGGCTCAGTCGTTGCCGGCCGTGTCGCCCATGCGCTTGAGCTGGGCGACGCGCGCGCCGATGATATCGACCTGCGAGCGCGCGTCCATCAATGGGACGGTCGCATCGCGGTAAGCCGTCCACGCGCGTTGCGCGCGAGACAGGACGGGCCGCGTATGTGCAGGCAGCTTCGCGTGCAGGCGCCGGTAATAGCGGTTCAGGTCGAACATCGCGTGCTCGCATTGCGCGTCGAACGAGCAGGCGCGCGGGCGCTTCTTCGGGTCCTGCCTGCCCGCGTTCAACGCCGCTGCGCGCAGCGCGAGCGCGCGGTCGCGCACCGGCTGCAACTGCATGTCGGCGACCGCGAGCTGGTAGGACGTGCCGCGTGTCGTGGCGAGCACGTCGGCGAGCAACTTGCCGTCCGCTTCGCGCCAGGCCTTCCAGCGCTTCTGGCTTTCTTCCCACTTCTTGCGCTGCGCGTCGGGTGCTTTGGACAGCAACTGCTGCAACGACTGGTCCATCGACGCCTGCCACGCGAGCCGCGCCGCGTCCATGCACTGCACCTGACCGATCGTCGACGACATGTCGGCGCGCGCCAGACACGCGCGCATCGATGCGTCGATGGGGTCGGCGGCAGCGACTTCGGCATGCGCCGCGCCGGGTGCCATCATCAGCGCGCTCGCCAACGTCACTGCCGATGCGAACGCGCACAGCGCCGCCGGCGCGCTCTCGCGCGCACGACGCCACCACCCGGAGCGCAGTGCTGTCTTCACCATCACGAATCGCGCACGCAATCGACGAAGTACTCGATGCGCCCGTTGATCGTCTCACCGACCAGCCCGTGGATATCCGTATGGAAGCCCGGGAAGCGCTCGTTGAACTCGCGCGCGAAGCGCAGATAGTTGACGATGGTCCGGTTGAAGCGCTCGCCCGGAATCAGCAGCGGAATGCCCGGCGGGTACGGCGTCAGCAGGATCGACGTGACGCGGCCTTCGAGTTCGTCGATGGGCACGCGGTCGATCTCGCGGTGCGCGAGCTTCGCGAACGCGTCCGAAGGCTTCATGGCGGGCTCCATGCTCGACAGGTACATCTCCGTCGTCAGACGCGCGATGTCGTTCGCACGGTAGACGCTGTGGATCTGTTCGCACAGATCGCGCAGGCCGATGCGCTCATAGGCCGGATGTTGCGCGACGAACTCGGGCAGCACGCGCCACAGCGGCTGGTTGTTGTCGTAGTCGTCCTTGAACTGCTGAAGCTCCGTGACCATCGAGTTCCAGCGGCCCTTCGTGATGCCGATCGTGAACATGATGAAGAACGAGTACAAACCCGTCTTCTCGACGATGATGCCGTGCTCCGCCAGATACTTCGTGACGATCGCCGCGGGAATGCCCGTCTCGCCGAATTCGCCGTCCACGTCGAGCCCCGGCGTGATGATCGTCGCCTTGATCGGGTCGAGCATGTTGAAGCCGTCCGCGAGCGGGCCGAAGCCGTGCCAGCGGTCGTTCGGACGCAGCATCCAGTCTTCGCGCGAGCCGATGCCTTCTTCCGCCAGTTCTTCCGGGCCCCAGACCTTGAAGAACCAGTCGTCGCCGTATTCGGCATCGACCTTGCGCATCGCGCGGCGGAAGTCGAGCGCCTCGGCAATCGATTCCTCGACCAGCGCCGTGCCGCCCGGCGGCTCCATCATCGCCGCCGCCACGTCGCACGACGCGATGATCGCGTATTGCGGCGAGGTGGACGTGTGCATCAGATACGCCTCGTTGAAGCGGTGGCGGTCGAAGGTGCTGTTCTCGCTGTCCTGCACGAGAATCTGCGACGCCTGCGAAATACCCGCCAGCAGCTTGTGCGTGGAGTGCGTCGCGAACACCAGCGCGCCCGTGCGCGGGCGGCCCGCGCCGATCGCGTGCATGTCCTGATAGAACTCGTGAAACTCGGCGTGCGGCAGCCACGCCTCGTCGAAGTGCAGCGTGTCGAGCAGATCGCCGAGCAGATCCTTGATCATTTCGACGTTGTAGATCACGCCGTCATACGTGCTCTGCGTGATTGTCAAAATGCGCGGCTTGAGGTTCGGGTTCTTCGCGAGCGCCTCGCGCGCGAACGGATTCGCCTCGATCTTCTTGCGGATGTTTTCCGGCTTGAATTCGTCGCGCGGAATCGGCCCGATGATGCCGAAGTGATTGCGCGTCGGCGTCAGGAACACGGGGATCGCGTGCGTCATCGTGATCGCGTGCAGGATCGACTTGTGGCAGTTGCGGTCCACCAGCACGATGTCGCCCGGCGCCACGGTGGCATGCCAGACGATCTTGTTGGACGTGGACGTGCCGTTCGTCACGAAGAACAGATGGTCCGCGCTGAAGATGCGCGCCGCGTTGCGCTCCGATGCCGCGACCGGGCCGGTGTGGTCGAGCAGCTGGCCGAGTTCGTCGACGGCATTGCAGACGTCCGCGCGCAGCATGTTCTCGCCGAAAAACTGGTGGAACATCTGGCCGAGCGGGTTCTTCAGGAACGCCACGCCGCCCGAGTGGCCGGGACAGTGCCACGAGTACGAGCCTTCGTCCGCGTATTGCACCAGTTCCTTGAAGAACGGCGGCGCGAGCGAATCCAGATACACCTTCGCCTCGCGGATGATGTGCCGCGCGACGAACTCCGGCGTGTCCTCGAACATGTGGATGAAGCCATGCAGTTCGCGCAGGATGTCGTTCGGCAGATGGCGCGAGGTGCGCGTTTCGCCGTACAGGAAGATGGGGATGTCCGCATTGCGCTTGCGCACCGCCTCGACGAACGCGCGCAGGTCGACGATCGCGGGCGCGACGTCGGGCGTTTCGCCGTCGCCGTTCTCGACGTAGGGCAGCAGTTCATCGTCGTCGATCGACAGGATGAAGCACGACGCGCGGCTCGACTGCTGCGCGAACGAGGTCAGATCGCCATAGCTCGTGAGACCCAGCACTTCCGCGCCTTCTTTCTCGATAGCCTCGGCAAGCGCCCGGATGCCGGAACCCGAGATGTTCTCGGAGCGGAAGTCCTCGTCGATGATGACGACGGGAAAACGAAACTTCATGTGCGATTCTCCAAAAAGAACGACCGCTGCTTCTGATGCGCAGCGGTCACCCGGATAGCTGGTGATTCAATGCGCGGTTGCGTTACGTCTTCGGTAACGTCACGCCATGCTGTCCTTGATATTTGCCGCCGCGATCCGCGTACGACACGTCGCAAATCTCGTCGCTTTCGAAGAACAGCACCTGCGCAACGCCTTCGTTCGCGTAGATTTTCGCAGGCAAAGGTGTCGTATTTGAGAATTCGAGCGTGACGTGCCCTTCCCATTCCGGCTCGAACGGCGTCACGTTGACGATGATGCCGCAGCGCGCGTACGTCGATTTGCCGAGGCAGACCGTCAGCACGCTGCGCGGAATGCGGAAATACTCGACCGTGCGCGCGAGCGCGAACGAGTTGGGCGGGATGATGCAGACGTCGCCCTTGAAATCGACAAACGATTTCTCGTCGAAGTTCTTCGGATCGACGATGGTCGAGTTGATGTTCGTGAAGATCTTGAATTCGTCGGCGCAGCGGATGTCGTAGCCGTAGCTCGACGTGCCGTAACTGACGATCTTGCGACCGTCTTCCGTCGCGCGCACCTGGCCTGGCGCGAACGGCTCGATCATCTTGTGCTCTGCGGCCATGCGCCGGATCCACTTGTCGGATTTGATGCTCATAGGTGAACGCTGCTGACGGGGTGAAATCGGGCCGGCTGACGCTTGCGCGCTGCTTTCGCAACACGCGCCGCCGGACGAAAGGCGCTTATTTTACGCGAACCTGGCGGGCGTGCCCGATGCAAGCTGAATCGCATGCGCGGACGAGCCGCGCCATGGCGCGCGCCGGCTCTGACAGCCATCGACGATGCAACGTGGATAACGGCAGGAATCGAAGCGAAAACAGGCGGGAGAACGGGCGTTTGCGTATCGCGCAAACGATTGGCGGATAAGAAGCAGGACGAACTGCCGAAGGCGAACGGCGCTGCTTACTGACGGATCAGCCCGCACGCGAGCGCGGGGCCGGCGCCGTGTTGCGGATACGCGTAGGGATCGGACGCTTCGCGGTGGACCAGCACGGCGCGCTGCAGCACGGAGCGCACGCCGTCGAGCGAGACATCAGGCGCGACGATGAAGCCCGCCGCCACGCCCGCCGCGTCCGCGTGGATGTTGCCGAGGTCGCCCTCGACGCGCGAACCCGACTTCAACCGCTCCGCAGCGGGTGCGAACACGGCGCCCGCGCCGGCGCCGTCGGCGGAATTGCAGTCGCCGCGTTCGTGCACCTGCAGCGCGTGATCGCTGTTCGGCGGCAAGCCCGTGAGGTTGTAGGTCACCTGAACGCCGTCAGAACGTTCGATGAACGTAACCATGCCGCGCGTCTGGTTGCCCAGCGTCGGCAGCAGTTGCGCGTCAGCGCGTTTCTCCTGTGGCTTCAGGAAGCCCATGCACCCTGACAGCAGGGCGCTGGCCGCAGCCAGGACGACGATGGTCTTGATCGCCTCGCCGCCGATTCGTTTTCTCATGCGATCCTCTTGTCGAGCGCCGGCCGTCTCCGCGACCGCGTTGCCGGACCTGATGAAGCCGACATGATACCGCGAGCGGGGCCGCATTCAGACCCCTTTCCACCCGTTCCCGGAAGCGTTGATCGAAGCGTTGTCCGGCGCGTTGTTCAATTGCGCCGCGCCGGCCACAGCAACGCCTTCGCGCCTTATGTGTTCTGCACGACGATGGTCGGGAACTTCGAGCTCATGTCGCGCGAGCGCTCGGCGATATGAATCGCGACCTTGCGCGCAATCGTCCGGTAGATCTCCGCGATGCGGCCGTCCGGGTCCGCGACCACGGTCGGCGTGCCCGAGTCGGCCTGTTCGCGAATCGCGATGTCGAGCGGCAGGCTGCCGAGCACGTCGACGCCATATTCCTTCGACATCCGTTCCGCCCCGCCCGTCCCGAAGATATGCTCTTCGTGACCGCAGTTCGAGCAGATATGCATGCCCATGTTCTCGACGATGCCGAGAATGGGAATGCCTACCTTCTCGAACATCTTCAAGCCCTTCTTAGCATCGAGCAACGCGATGTCCTGCGGCGTCGTGACGATCACGGCGCCCGTGACGGGCACGCGCTGCGACAGCGTGAGCTGGATGTCGCCCGTGCCCGGCGGCATGTCGACGATCAGGTAGTCGAGATCTTTCCAGTTGGTCTGCCGCAGCAACTGCTCGAGCGCGGACGTGGCCATCGGGCCGCGCCACACCATCGGGTTGTCCTGTTCGACCAGAAAGCCGATCGAGTTCGCCTGCACGCCATGGCCCGCCATCGGGTTCATCGACTGGCCGTCGGGCGACTCCGGGCGGCCCTCGATGCCGAGCATCATGGGCAGCGACGGGCCGTAGATGTCGGCGTCCAGAATACCCACCGACGCGCCTTCGCTCGCCAGTGCAAGCGCAAGGTTCACGGCCGTCGTGCTCTTGCCGACACCGCCCTTGCCCGACGCAACGGCCACGATATTCTTCACGTTCGGCAACAGTTTGACGCCCCGCTGCACGGTATGCGCAGCGATGTCCTGCGACACTTGCACACGCGCCGCTTCGACGCCAGGCACCGCGCGCAGCGCCTGCTCGACTTGCGCGCGGATCGCTTCGAACTGACGCCTGGCCGGATAGCCGAGTACCACGTCGACGCTGACCGTGGCACCATCGACGCTGACGTTCCTGAAGTTCTTCGCTGCGGCGAAGGGCTTTTGGGTGTTAGGGTCGGCGATGGCCGCGAGGGCGGCGTCTACCAAAGCCCGATCGATGCTCATTGAGTCTCCGTGGGAACGCGTGGCGCGGTGCGCGATCGAAATCTGCGCTGCACGCCTGAAATATTGAAAGAAATTGTTATCCGGCATTGCCTAAAACCTATCTCATTGGCACGCTTGCCGCGCAAGTTTTGCAATAGGGCCGAATCGTCGCCTGCTCAGTCGTCATTGTAGTGGCTGACGCAGGGGCCTGCCGGAAGACCCTTTCCGGCTGTCGGCACGGTCCCAAGCCCTTGCAACTGTCGACTGTTTAATTGAAGAGAGGAACCAGAATGAATGCAAAAATCATGACCCGTTTGTCGGCACTGGCTGTCGTCGGTGCGCTGCTCGGCGGCTGCGCGACCCAGCAAGGCACGGATACGGCTGTCGGCACGGGCGTCGGCGCAGGCACGGGCGCCGCGCTCGGCGCGATCTTCGGCGGCGGCAAGGGCGCTGCGATCGGCGCAGGCGTCGGCGCGGCTGTCGGCGGCGTGACCGGCTACAACTGGCAGAACATCAAGAACAAGCTGTCGGGCGCGACGAAGGGCACGGGCACGCAGATCACCGAGCAGCCGGACGGCTCGCTGAAGCTGAACATCCCGAGCTCGGTCACGTTCGACACGAACAGCTACGCGATCAAGCCGACGTTCGCCCCCGTGCTGACGCAGGTTGCGCAAACGCTGAACCAGAACCCGGAAGTCGTCGCGCAAGTCGTGGGCCACACGGACAGCACCGGCCAGCCCGCCTACAACCAGACGCTCTCCGTCAACCGCGCGCAAAGCGTCGTGAACCAGCTCGCGCAAGACGGCGTCGCGCAACAGCGCCTCGCGGCATCGGGCATGGGCGCCAACCAGCCGATCGCCGACAACAACACGGAAGCGGGCCGCGCGCAAAACCGCCGCGTCGAAATCTACCTGCGTGCGACGGCGCAGCACGCCCAATAAGCTTTTGGGGAAAGACAGACCGTCAGAGCAGGCATCCACGCGCCGGTTTGCGAGGCGCGTTCAGTCGAACCTCGAAGGGCCTCACAAGCTGATCGAAAAATTTTTCGAACTCTTGTGAAATTCCGCGGTCTGTCTTTACGGTACGTGTGCGGCGACGCCGCCGCGTCACCATTCTCCTCTTGTCGTTGTTGCTCCGGGGCCTATAGCCCCGGTTTTTTTTGCCTGTTTTCTGACGGGTTCCTGCCCCGCTTTCGCCAGCCACTGGCGTTCGTTCCGCAGGCGAAGCCCCCCATTTTTCCTCGCATCGCGCTCGCGTCCCCGCACCATCATTCTCCGCGCGCTGTCGCCAGCAGTTCACGCTGGTAAAATCGACGATTCGGGCCGGTTCCGCGCGCGACGAGAGTCCGCAAAGCCGCGTTCGACACCCGAGCTGCATGAGCGGACACTCCGCCCATGCGGTCCTGGGCACAGCGCCGTCCGCTGACGCCGAAACGTCGTGACGGCCGCCCGTACCTTCCGCCAGTCCATAGAACCCACATGTCAGCAACCGACGCCACCGCGGTTCAATCCGCGGACCTCACCGCCGCCGGCGCGCCGAAGGGCCGCCGTCAGATCCTCGTCACGTCTGCCCTGCCGTACGCGAACGGGCAAATCCATATCGGCCATCTGGTCGAATATATCCAGACGGACATCTGGGTCCGCGCGCTGCGAATGCACGGGCACGAGGTCTACTACGTCGGCGCCGACGACACGCACGGCACCCCGATCATGCTGAAGGCGGAGCAGGAAGGCATCACGCCGAAGCAGCTGATCGAGCGCGTGTGGCAGGAGCACAAGCGCGACTTCGACAACTTCGGCATTTCGTTCGACAACTACTACTCGACGGATTCCGAAGAGAATCGCGTATTGTCTGAATCGATCTACACGGCATTGCAGAAGGCCGGCCTGATCGAAGCGCGCGACATCGAGCAGGCGTACGACCCGGTCAAGGAAATGTTCCTGCCGGACCGCTTCATCAAGGGCGAGTGCCCGAAGTGCCACGCCAAGGACCAGTACGGCGACAACTGCGAAGTGTGCGGCTCGACCTATCAGCCGACCGAGCTGATCAACCCGTATTCCGTCGTGTCGGGCGCGACGCCCGTGAAGAAGACCTCGACGCACTACTTCTTCAAGCTGTCCGATCCGCGCTGCGAGAATTTCCTGCGCGGCTGGGTCGGCGGCCTCGCGCAGCAGGAAGCGACCAACAAGATGCGCGAATGGCTCGGCGACGCGGGTGAAGCGAAGCTCGCCGACTGGGACATCTCGCGCGACGCGCCCTACTTCGGCTTCGAGATTCCCGGCGCGCCGGGCAAGTATTTCTACGTGTGGCTGGACGCGCCCGTCGGCTACTACGCGAGCTTCCGCAATCTGGCGGAAAAGCGCGGCCTCGATTTCGACGCATGGACGAAGCAAGGCGCGACGACCGAGCAGTATCACTTCATCGGCAAGGACATCCTGTATTTCCACACGCTGTTCTGGCCGGCCATGCTGGAATTTTCGGGCCATCGCACGCCGACCAACGTGTTCGCGCACGGCTTCCTGACCGTCGACGGCGCGAAGATGTCGAAGTCGCGTGGCACGTTCATCACCGCCAACAGCGTGATCGAAACGGGGATGAACCCCGAGTGGCTGCGCTACTACTTCGCGGCCAAGCTGAACAGCACGATGGAAGACATCGACCTGAATCTCGAGGACTTCCAGGCGCGCGTGAACAGCGATCTCGTCGGCAAGTACGTGAACATCGCGAGCCGCGCGGCGGGCTTTCTGATCAAGCGTTTCGACGGGCGCGTGCAGGACAGCGCGATGCAGCATCCGCTGCTCGCGTCGCTGCGCACGGCGATTCCGCAGATCGCCGCGCATTACGAGGCACGCGACTACGGCCGCGCGCTGCGTCAGACCATGGAACTCGCAGACGCCGTCAACGCGTACGTCGATACGGCCAAGCCGTGGGATCAGGCGAAGGACCCGGCCAATGCCGTCGCGCTGCACGAGACGTGCAGCGTGTCGCTCGAGGCGTTCCGGCTGCTGTCGCTGGCCCTCAAGCCCGTGCTGCCGAAGGTCATCGAAGCGGCCGAATCGTTCCTCGGCATCGAGCCGCTGACGTGGTCGCACGCGAATACGCCACTGAGCTCGGCGCGCGCGATCAACGCGTACAAGCATCTGATGACGCGCGTCGACCCGAAGCAGATCGAGGCGCTGCTCGCCGCGAACCGGGGCTCGCTGCAGCCGGCTGTGTCGCCCGAGGCCCAGGCCGCCGACGCAAAAACCAAAGCCAAGGCGCACGCGAAAGCGACGGCGGCCGTGCACGGCGACGCGCAAGCGAAGCCGGACGACAGCGGCATCATCACGATCGACGACTTCGCGAAGATCGATCTGCGCATCGCGAAGATCGTCGACTGCCGCGCGGTCGAGGGGTCGGACAAGCTGCTGCAACTCACGCTCGACGTCGGCGAAGAGAAGACGCGCAACGTGTTCTCCGGCATCAAGTCGGCGTATCAACCGGAACAGCTGGTCGGCAAGCTGACCGTGATGGTCGCGAACCTCGCGCCCCGCAAGATGAAGTTCGGGTTGTCGGAAGGCATGGTGCTCGCGGCATCGGCGGCTGACGAAAAGGCCGAACCGGGCATCTATGTGCTCGAACCGGACAGCGGCGCGAAGCCCGGCATGCGCGTCAAGTAACACCTAAGCGGCCATCCTCCGGCGCGGCCCCCGCGCCCACGCAAAAAAGCACGTCTCCCGACGTGCTTTTTTTTCGCCCTTACGCCCGGGCTTTTTGCAGCGGCTTCCTCTCTCAAAATAAGACTCCTCCTAGATTCATCCGCAGCGAATTCTTCGAAAATCGAGATCGCTTTATGAGACGCGCGCCGCGGGCCTCCTACGCAGACGGCACGCGCTTCGCGGTAGATGCACCCGCTACGCCGCCGCGCTATCCGCTTTCCATTGAACACGACGCGCTCGCGCAAGCTGAGCCGCTTCCACAGAGCATTGACATGAGCACTGAATTCTCCCTCGACCGGTTCGAATCCCTCGTTTCTGCGCGCGATCACGACGCCGCGAATGAAGAGCTGATCGTGTTGTTCAATACGTTGGCCTCGAACCGCAGCAGGCTGCCCGGCGTCGAACTGGCGCTCGCCGACCCCACCCGACCGGCCAACGAAGAAGGCGCGCGGACGCTGCAGCGCATCACGGACGCCATCACCGCGCTCCTCGCCGATCCGCAATTCCAGCTGAACGAAAAACAGTTCAATCAGCTTTTCTCCGCCCGGCATTTCCTCAACATGCTGTTCGTCGCGTCGGCGTATGGCAGCACGGACCACATTCTGCGCACGCTGCTCGCCGACGCAGGCGAAGCGCCCGCCGCCGACGTCGCGAAAGCGCTGATCAGGAAGCAGATCGTGCTCTACACCGTGGAATCGGAGTACGACATCGATCTCGCCGACATGGCGAAGAGCGATCCCGTGCTGGCAACGAGCCTCGGCATGTCGGTCGTCAGTTCGGCCGTGGTGATTTCGCCCGCAGCGCACGCCAAGCGCGAACGTCTGATCGAATGGCTGCCCAGCGCCCTCGAATCCATCGAAGATCTCGACGATCTGGCCGGCCCGGCTGTTTGCGGTGCGTACATGCATTGCAGCTATTCGGACTTGCCGAACCGGCACGCGATCAAGCGCGGCATCAGCCGGCTGGTGCGCAAGAAGCTGGGCACACTCGGCCTGCTCGACCACGAAGCCGAAGTCGGCCGTGCTGCAACGCCCGAAGCTGCGGCATCGCGCGGCGAACGCAAGCCGCTGATGGTGGTGGTGCTCGAATGGTTCAACGGCGGCCATTCGATCTATCGCACCCATTCGCGCACGATGCTCGCCGCCCGCGAGCGCTTCGAAGTCGTTGCGTTCGGCGACGCGCAGCATGTAGACGAAGCGGGACGCGCGGTGTTCGACCGCTTCATACCGTTCGAGCATGCCGAATATGTCGGCGAGATCGTCCGGCAGGTGCGGGACTTCGCGCTCGAGAATCAGGCGGCCGTGCTGTACATGCCGAGCGTCGGCATGTTCCCGCATACCGTCTTCATGACGAACGTGCGCGTCGCGCCGCTGCAGATCGCCGCGCTCGGCCATCCCGCGACGATGCACGCCGAATGCATCGACTACGTGAGCGTCGAGGAAGACTTCGTCGGCGATCCCGCGTGCTTCAGCGAAAAGCTGATGCAACTGCCGAAAGACGGCCAGCCGTACGTGCCGTCCAGGCTGCTGACCGACGTTGCGCCGAGCCTCCCCAGGCGTGGCGAGTTCATCAACATCGCCGTGACGGCGAGCGCGATGAAGCTCAATCCGCGCTTTCTCGACGCGTGCCGCCGCATCATCGACACGGCCGGCATCCCGGTGGGCTTCCACTTCATGACGTCCTGGTCAGAAGGACTCGATATCGCGTACGTGCGCCGTCTGGTCGAGTCCGCGCTGCCGCTCGAAAATGTCGTGGTGTACGGCGGGATGAGCTATCCGGCCTATCTGAGGGTGATCAACCTGATGGACATGTTCGTCAGCCCGTTCCCGTTCGGCAACACCAACGGCATCGTCGATGCATTCACGCTCGGCCTGCCCGGCGTCAACCTGTGCGGCCGCGAGGTCTTCGAGCACATCGACAGCGGGCTGTTTGAACGCTGCGACATGCCCGGCTGGCTGACCACCCATTCCGTCGACGAATACGTGCGCGCAGCCGTGCGGCTCGCCACCCAGCACGAGGAGCGCGAAGCGTTGCGCCGCAAGATGATCGAGACGAAAGCGGTAGAACGGATTTTCGAGGGGCGGCCCGAAGCGTTTGGCCGGAATGTGCTGGCGCTCGTGAACGCACAGGCGCAAGGCCACGTGAACTTGCAGACTCGAATCTGACCACGTGACGGCGGCGTAGAACGTCGCCTCCGTCTTCCAGCCAGAAACCGGCCGGGCGCTCGCCGCCCCGCCGGTTTTTTTGTCACCACCGCAGCCGGTCGAAGCGCCGCGTGTACTGCAGATCCATCCCCTGGAAGGTGCCGCCGTACGCGGCCACCGACCAGTAACGCGTCAGGTTCACCGTCGCCTTGATCGCGTTGCTCGCCGACTGCAAACCCTGTTCGTAGCCGATCACGAGCCATTCGCTCATCGCCTTCGACACCATCACGACCTGTGGATCGGTCAGCCCCACTTCGCTTCGCCCGATCGAGAACTCGTCGAGCCCGAACTCCTGCGCGATACGCTTGCCGCTCGCACTGCCGAGCAACGCGAGCGCCGTCGTCATCGTGCTTTGCTGGCCGACGTTGTTGCCCTGGTCGGTGCCGTGGCCGAACAGCAGCCACGACAGCTTTTCGTTGTCGGGCACGTTCGGCTCCGACACCAGCTTCGCGACGGGCGACTGGATCGTGCCCGTCACCTGCACGCCCGCTTCGACCTGCTGGTTGCGGCGCATCGCGAGAATATTGATGCCGGGGTTCGCAACCGGCCCGTTGAACGTGAAGAAGCCGTTCTCGATGCCGAGCTTGCGGCCGAATGCCGTATAGGTCGAACCCTCCGTCACGCGCACGTTGCCCACTGCCCGCAGCGGCAGATTCGGCGCGGACAGCGCCGTGATCGTGCCGCGCAGACCGACATCGGCGCCCTGGCCGCGGAAGCGGAATTTCTGGCCGAGATCGATATCGATGTTCGCGCGCGGCGCAAACGCGCCGACGGGCTTGTTCGAATTGCCGACTTCCTGCGGCTTGCCGCTCGCCACCGAGCCATCCGGACGCACCACCACCACGTCGTCGCCCAGCCGCGGCTCGGACTTGTCGGGCATATCGAACAGCGCGTGATCGATGACGAACTTGCCGTTGATCGCGAGGCCGCCCTGGGTGCCCGCGTTGGCGACGCTCGCGCTGCCCGACATGGTCAGTTGCCGGTCCGGCGACGCGAACAGTTCGAGCTGATCGGCGACGATGCTCGCCGTCAGGTCGGGCTCCGTGTTATCCAGCCGCACGCGGCCCGTCGCGCGCAGCGTGCCTGTCGCGCCGTGGAACTCGACCTGCTGGAAATCGACGAGGTTCTCCGACAACGCGATGCGCACCACGCCGTCCTTCAACTGCACCCCCAGATCGACCAGCGTCGCGGACAGACCGTCGCCGACCAGCGATCCCGACAGATTCGGCTTCGCGACCGTGCCGCCGAGCGCGAGCTTCAACGCCAGATGGCCGTCGAGCAGGTAGCTCGGCCCGAACAGGCCGCCCGTCGTCTTCAGCGACGGCACGTTCGCGTTGATCGAGCCCGACAGCGGCCCTTCGTCGTTGACCATCAGCACGCCGTCGCGCGGTACGAGCGTCGTGTGCGCCGACGCGTCGACCACGCCGATGCGGCTTGCCTGCGCATGTACGGTCGCGTTCAGCTGATTGCCGCCGCTGAAATCCGCACGCGCCGCGACGTCGGTGATGCCGAGCGGCGAGAAGCCGCGTCCGACCTCGATCGTAATGTCGCCGCCGCGCCGCTTCAGCTGGATATGGCCTGTCGCGGTCTCGCCGAGCGCAAAGTCCCAGTCGCCGTCGAACACGAGGTCCGTCTTCAAGGTCGACGGCACGCCCGTGAACTCCTGGCGCAGTTCGAGCATGCGCGCCACCGACACGCCCGTCAGCGTACCCGCCGACCTGATGCGCCCGTGATCGAGCGCAAACGACTTCAGGTCGAGCACCGAGCCCTCCAGCGTGAGGCGCGTCGGGCCGAGCGTCACGCGCTGGCCGCCCGCGCTGACGGTCAGCGGCGTCTCCATGTTGAGCGCAGGCGTGCCCTTGTTCGACAGGCGCGTGACGGTGCCGTCCCAGTGCGTGCCGTCGCGCGCATCGGTGAGTTTGCCGTTCGCGGCCACGGCCAGATCGAGTGGGCGGCCTTGCAGCGTGCCTTTCGCGGCGGCTTCGAGCGTGTGCTTTGCACGCGTGCCGTTCAGGCGCGCGGTGAGCGTGTTCAGTTCGACGCCCGCCGTGCTGAGATTGCGCGCGTCCGTCGTGAAGACCATCGCGCCGTTCGCACCGTCGCGCAGTTCGGCGTGCCCTTCGGCGTGCCCGACCTTGTTCGCACCGAACACGACGCTGTCGGCGTTGTAGTCGAGCATGACATTCGGATGCTCGAACGTGCCCGTCACGTCGCCCTGCGCCGCGACCACGCCGGCGAGACCGAAGCCGAGCCGCTCCAGTTCCGGCGCGTCGACATGAAAGCGCAGCCGGTCGCCGCGCGCGCCGAAGCTGCCTTGCAGATCGACCTGATTGCCCGCCACCGACAAATTCGCGCGGCTCGGCAGAATGCGCGATCCGGCGAGCTGGATCGTGCCGCTGCCCGTCATCGGCAGGCCGTCGTAGACGCTTTCGCCGAGACGGAACTCGGCTTTTGTCGTGAAGGTTGGTGCGAGCAGGCCCGCCGCCGTCAGCGTGCCGTTCACGCGTGCCTCGATCTTGCGCGACGCGGGAGCTTTCACGGGCGCTTTCGGCGCGCCTGCCGGTGCGCTCTTGCCCTTGCCCGAGCCGCTCGCGCTGGCTGGCGCCGCCGCGCGCGACGGCGTCTGCGTGGTCAACGACAGCGGATCGAAATCCGTCAGCGTCGCCTTCAGGTTATAGGTGGAACTGGCGTCGCGCTTGATCGCACCGTTCAGGTCGATGCGTCCCTTGCCCGAACTCACGCGCACGTCGTTGAAACTGGTGCGCGCGGGGTCGAGCGTGACCTTGCCCTGCACGCGCAGCGCCGCCTTCGGATCGTTCAGGTCGAGCGTGACGCTCTGCACGTCGTCGTTCAGCCGGATCGAGACCGGGCCGGCGAACTGCGTCGGCCGCACGCTCGCTTGCAGCGCGTTCAGATCGAGCTTCGCGACCTTCAGATCGAACTGGCCACGCTTGCCCATCAGCTCGCCGCCGCCCGTGACGGTCGCTTCCTTCAGCAGGCGCACGGCGAGGTTCGAAATGCGCTGCGCCTTGGCGTCGAGCCTCACGTCGGCGCGCGCGTCGATCAGCGGCAGCAGATGCGCATCGATCGAGCCGGGCTTCGCGTTCACAATCGACACCTGGCCTTGCACCGCGAAACCCGGCGAGCGATGGGCGGCATCGGCTTCCGCCTGCGATGCCGCCAGCGGTGCGCCAGGTGCACTTGCCGCGCTCGCGAGGACTGAGGAACTTGCCGCGTGGCCTGCTTTCGCCGAACTGGCCGAACTGCCCGCACGCGCAGATTTCCCCCCGCTCGCCGAACCCGACGAACCCACCGAACCCGCCGCCGTGACCGTGCTCGCAGCAGCCACGGCACTCGCCACGTCCGCGCCACTCGCGGGCACCCCATGCCCTGCCGCGTCCCGCTGCACCGGCTGGAGTTCTGCGCGCACGGCGAGATCGGCCAGCGGCGCGCCGGGCGCGAACGCTTGCGGATTGACGTGATCGAAATTCAGCGTCGCGCGTTGCAGTGGCACCTCCGCGAACGGCGTCGCCTCGACGCGCGCGTGGCCTGTCAGCTTCATGCCCGATGCGTCGAGCTCGGCAACCAGCGTTTCGAGCGAACCCGACAGATGCGCGCTCACCTGGACGGCTTCGTCGTTGACCTTGCCCGAATAGCCAGCGTCGCCCGTCAGCGGAAACGGCCGCACGCCGTCTAGCTTCGCCGCTGCCGTCACTGCGCCGAACGGCGTATCGAGGCGATCGACGGACGCTTCGTGATGGCGCCCGTCGCTGCGCCCATGGAACAGCAGCCGCGCGTATTCCGAGGTGGATGCGCCCTCGTGCAGGATCAGCTTCCCGACGCTCAGATCGCGCACGGCCAGTTGCAGCGGCAGCCGCAGATCCTGCGGCAGACTCAGCGGCTTGGACTTCGACGTGGACGGCGCGATACGCGCTTCGACGGTGCCGACATGCAGATAATCGACGACGAAACGCCACGGCTTGTCGGACAGCGCCCATTTCCCGTCGATGCGGTCGACGCGAATATCTGTGCCGCTACCGTCGAGGCTGCGCCAGCGCACGTCGCGCATGTGCAGCCCCGTCGCGATCGCGCCGCCGTCGAGCTTGCCTTCCAGCTGGCCGTGCAGCAGCTTCACGGCCGTCTGCCACGCGTACGCGGTGCCGCGCTCGGTGACGACCACGCCGTACAGCAGCCCGCCGACGAGCGCAACGAGCACTGCGGGCACGGTGATCGCCCATGCGATCTTTTTCCACAGACGACGCCGCTTCCTCGGCGGCGGCGTGTCCGAACCATCCGGACCGCCCGGCGGTTCGCCGCCGGACGGTGCGCCGCCGGACGGGTGGTCGGATGAGTTCTCGGATAGGTCCGTCGTCATGCTCAAAAAGTGCCGTCGATTCAGTGTGATGTCAGAACGCGATACCTAGCGTCAGATACGGCCGCACACTGCGGTTGCGCGTGCCGTACGCGACGTCGATGTTGACCGGGCCGACGGGGCTGCGCCAGCGCGCGCCCACGCCGACGCCCGGATAGAAGACTTTCTCGCCCCACGCGTCGGTGGCCGTGCCGATGTCGAAGAACGCGGCCGCGCCCCAGTCGCGGTTGAACCAGTGCTGATATTCGGACGTCGCCGTCACGAGGTACTTGGTCGGCAGAATCGAGCCGCCGACGTTGTTACCGATACTCTGATACCCGTACCCGCGCACCGAGTTCGAGCCGCCCGCGCGGAACAGCAGCGACGCGGGCACGCCGCTCGACGGCCCGCTCGTGAACACGCCGCCCAGCTCCGCGCGAAACAGCACGAGGTCGCGCGCGCCGACGGGCAGGTATTGCTGGCCGCGCGCATAGCCGCGAATGAAGGTCTGGTCGGTCGCCACGCCCTTGACCGCGAAGCCCGCCTCGACGTGGATCAGGTTGCCCGAGCGCGGAAACAGCGGGTCGTCGGTATTGCGGCGCGTCCATGACCACGCGGGCACGAGCGCGCGGCTCGTGGTCGGCGCCTGGGTATTCTGGTCCAGCCTGTCCTGGTAGTAGAGCAGCGAGTACGCGTAGTCGATGTACTGCGAGGTCCGCGTGCGCTGCACGCCCGCGCGCAAGCTGTAGATGCGCGTGTCGGACACGTTGGTGCTGGTGTACGACAGGAGCGCGCTATTGGTCCAGCCGCGCAGGCCCGGCGGCATCGCAAGGGTCACCTGGCCGTACTGCTGGATCTGGTCGAGCCGGCCAGCGACGGTAAACGGCCAGGCCGCGCCGAACGTGTCGAGATACGAATACGAGCCCTGCACATGCGCGCCCGTGTCCGTCGAATAGCCGACGCCGCCGCGCACGCTGTTATACGGAAACTCGCTGACCTTGACGTGCACGGGTGTGTCGAGCGGCTTTTCCGTGTCGTTGCCGACGTCGATCGCGACGCTCGCGTAGTACGGCGTGTTCTGCAACTGGCGCTGCAGCTCGGTCACACGCTGGACATCGTAGACTTCGCCCGGCGAGATCGGATTCACGTTCCGCACGATCCGCTCCGGATAGCGCCGCGTGCCCGAGACATCCAGGTTGCCCATCGTGAAGGTCGGGCCGCTGTCGTAGGTGACGGACAGTTTCGCGTCATGCGTGCGAGGATCGATCCGGGCCTCCGAACGCGCGATCTTCGCGCCCAGATAGCGGCGCGATTGCAGCGCCTTGAGCGACGCGTCCTTCGCATCGTCCCAGTCCGTCTGCGTGAACGGTTCGCCCTCGTGCAGCGAGAACGCAAAGCGCGTCTTGTTTTCCTGCTCCGGGTCTTCCGTCAGCACGGGGCCGCGAAACGACAGCGAAATCGAAGAGATGGTCGTGCGCGGGCCGGGATCGACGGAAACGCGCACGACTTTTTTGTCGTCGACGGTGCGCACGTCGGTGCGCACGACGGGCGTGAAATAGCCTTGCGTCGACGTCAGGTCGCGCACCTGCTGCGGCGTCGCCGTCACGAGAAAGTCGAATTGCTCGGGGCTGATGTCCTCGCGTTTCGCGAAGCGGGAAATGTCCAGATGCTCTTCGAGCAGCTTGCGCAGCGAGCGCGGCTCCGCTTCCACGTCGACCGTGTACGCCGGCTTCGCGCGCGCGGCGTGCGCGTGCGTCGTGGCGAGCAGCAGCACGCACAACCCGCACGACAGACATGCGCGCAGCAGCGTCGCCGCCAACGACGCGCGCTGCATCGCGCGACGCCCTGTCACGGTGCTTTCGTGGCGATGCTTGCGCGACCGCTCGATGGCCCACCCCGCCAAACACGACCTCCGGCTCTTATTGACCATTGTTGAAGATTGCCGACACCCGGCCCGCCTGGGCGCAGGGGGAACGAGCGCTATTTGAACACATCGGCGCCGCCGCGCCATTTACGGGATACGCCGCTGCACGCTGCCCCGAGGCGGCACGGTGCAACGGGCGCCCGCCTTGGACGCGGCCGGCGGCCCACGGTTCCGCCCGGTTCCGCCGACTTTTCGCTTGAGGCTGGCGAGCTTGCGGTAAAATCCTGTTCTGCACGAGCGGCCCCGCGTCATCAGCACGTCGGGCGCCGTCATCTTCATTCACGGACGTCGAGCCATGTATCAATCGGATATCACGCAGTTCCTGAATCAACTGAAGGCGCAAAAGCCCACCCTGGAAGAAGAGCAACGCCGCGGCCGCTCGCTGCTGTGGGACAAGCAGCCAATCGACCTCGACGAGCGCGCAGCCAATCAGGAAGCGCGCGTGAAGCAGAACTCGTACGTCTACTACCAGAACTTCTAAGTGACCACCGCCGACGAGGCCCGCGCCGCTTCGGGACAGCCCGACGCAGCGCTCGCCGCGCCCGCTACCGACTCGACGCCCAATACCGTCGACGGCATCGCTTTCGCGCGCCTGTACGGCGAGCCGCTCTTCAAGCTGCCGCAGGATCTCTACATCCCGCCCGACGCGCTCGAAGTCTTTCTGGAGACGTTCGAAGGCCCGCTGGATCTGCTGCTGTACCTGATCCGCAAGCAGAACTTCAACGTGCTCGACATCCCGATGGCCGAAGTCACGAACCAGTATCTCGGCTATGTCGAACAGTTGCGCAAGACCAATCTCGAACTCGCCGCCGAATATCTGCTGATGGCCGCGATGCTCATCGAGATCAAGTCGCGCATGCTGCTGCCCGTCAAGAAGGCGGACACGGGTGAGGAAGCGGAAGACCCGCGCGCCGAACTGGTCCGCCGCCTGCTCGAATACGAGCAGATGAAGCTCGCGGCCCAGCGCCTGGATCAGTTGCCGCAACTTGGACGCGATTTCCTGCGCGCCGAGGTGTATATCGAGCAAAGCATCACGCCGCGCTTCCCGGACGTGAACACGGACGACCTGCGCTCCGCGTGGGCCGACGTGATCAAACGCGCGAAGCTCGTCCAGCATCACAAGATCTCGCGCGAAGAGCTGTCCGTGCGCGAGCACATGAGCGTGATCCTGCGCCGGCTGCAGGGCGCGCGCTTCATGGAGTTTTCCGAACTGTTCGACACGACGCGCGGCGTACCCGTCGTGGTCGTGAACTTCATCGCGATGCTCGAGCTGTCGCGTGAATCGTTGATCGAGATCACGCAAGCCGAGCCGTTCGCGCCGATTTACGTGCGGCTGGCCTACCTGCCCGCCTGACGGGCTGCCGGCCGCGCGCGGGGACGTCATTGCAGCACGCTTTCCTCCCGCTGTCGCAGCCGTTCACGGAACCGAAACGAAGCTTTCCGGACGCCGTATCGCACGGCCTCGCGTGGCTTATCCGGCCCGCATCGCGTTCCAATATCCGGGATGCCAGGCGTTTACCCCGCCGCCCAAACTCGGTGCAGCACGACAATAAATCCACTACAATCCCGCGCTCGAAGCCAGCCTGCCGGACGGCCTGCGCCGGGCTTCGCGTGGATTTCCCGACACCGCGCGAATCGTCGCGTGAACGAGACAACCGCGAGCCTCGCTGCCGCCTGCCGGCGGTCGGCGTGACTCACAACATTGCCCGATCATGAAAGTCATCAGCTCGATCCAGGAATTGCGCGACCAGTTGCGCGGCCAGAACCGCACCGCCTTCGTGCCGACGATGGGCAACCTGCACGAGGGCCATCTGTCGCTGATGCGCCTCGCGCGTCAGCACGGCGACCCGGTGGTGGCGAGCATCTTCGTGAACCGCCTGCAGTTCGGACCGAACGAAGACTTCGACAAGTATCCGCGCACGCTCCAGGACGACATCGACAAGCTGCAGAAGGAAAACGTCTACGTGCTGTTCGCGCCGACGGAGCGGGACATGTACCCGCAGCCGCAGGAATACCGCGTGCATCCGCCGCACGATCTCGGCGACATTCTCGAAGGCGAGTTCCGCCCCGGCTTCTTCACGGGCGTGTGCACGGTCGTGATGAAGCTGATGTCGTGCGTGCAGCCGCGCGTCGCCGTGTTCGGCAAGAAGGATTACCAGCAGTTGATGATCGTGCGCGCGATGACCGAGCAGTTCGCGCTGCCGTGCGACATCGTCGCCGCCGAAACCGTGCGCGACACCGACGGCCTCGCGCTCAGCTCGCGCAACCGCTATCTGACCGGGCCCGAGCGCGCCGAGGCGCCGATGCTCGCCGCCACGCTACAAAGCGTGCGCGAGCGCGTGCTGTCGGGCAACCGCGACTTCGCGAAGCTGGAGCAGGAAGCCGTCGCGTCGCTGGCTGCGCGCGGCTGGAAGCCGGACTACATCGCGATCCGCAAGCGCTCGAACCTCGTCGCGCCCGCCGCGCACGAACTGGACGCGCCACTCGTGGTGCTCGCCGCCGCGAAGCTCGGCGCGACGCGCCTGATCGACAATCTCGAAATCTGACGGTCTGAAGGACAAGCCATGCAACGCAACATGCTGAAGTCGAAAATTCACCGCGCGGTGGTCACGCACTGCGAACTGCACTACGAAGGCTCGTGCGCGATCGACGAGAACCTGCTCGAAGCGGCAAACATCGTCGAAAACGAACGTATCGACATCTGGAACATCAACAACGGCGAGCGCTTCTCGACGTACGCGATCAAGGGCGAGCGCGGCAGCGGCATGATTTCGCTGAACGGCTCGGCGGCGCGGCGCGCGCAATTGGGCGATCTGGTGATCATCGCGGCGTTCGCGAACGTCGACGAGGAAGAATTGAAGGCGGGCTGGAAGCCGGATCTGGTGTTCGTCGACGAACACAACGTGATCAAGGGCAGCCGCGACCACGTCCCGACGCAAAGCTGGAGCTGATCGCCCCGGCCGTCTGAGCCTCATGCATGACACGGTTGAAGGCGCTTGCGACAGGCGCCTTTAACTTTTCTTGCCGCCGCCCTTCCCGTTCGCGGCCTTCCCGTCGACCCACGACGTGATCGACGCCCACTGCTCCAGATCCTTTTCGACGCGGCTCTTCGCCACGTCCCAGAGCGTCAGGCCGTGCGCCGCCAGTTGCACGTAATTCTGCGTGTCGCGCAGATAGCCGAGCACGGGCAGATCGAGCCCTTCGACGAAGCGATGCAGCTGATCCGCCGACTTCGTACGCGCATCCACCCGCATGCCGACCACGCCGATTTCGATTGCGCCCTTGCGCACGGCTTTCTCTTTGGCGAGGCGTTCGAGAAATTCCTTGGTTGCGAGAATATCGAAGATGGACGGCTGCAGCGGCACGATCACCTTGTCCGCCAGCGACAACGCCACGTTCAGCCGGTTGCCGTGCAGCCCGGCAGGCGTGTCGATCACGGCCTGCTCGAGCCCTTTGGGCGGCTTCGCTGGCGCATCGGGGTCGACCTCCCAGGTTTCGATGGCAGGCAAGGTTTCCGGACGCAGATCGAGCCAGGCATGCGCCGACTGCTGCCGGTCGAGGTCGGCGAGCGCGACCCATTGGCCCTCGGCCGCGAAATAGCCAGCCAGATTGGTCGACAGCGTGCTCTTGCCCACGCCGCCCTTTGGATTCGCCACCACGATCACCGTCATGAATTCTCCCGGGAAGATGGCTGGCGCTGGCCAGCCGGTTTGCCGCTCGACTTCCGGCCCGCCTCGCGATTGTGGCTCGCTGCGACGGTTCGTGCCCCTGCGTTGCCCGTGCGCGCGGCATGGCCGATTGGTTCCAGCCGTTGATAATATCGGCAAAACCCGTCAGGCCGAAGTCCCTACGCGCCTGAGGGACGCTTCCAGCCCCTTTTTTCGAGAATCATGACCATGAGCAAACTGCGCAGCGAATACACGATCGACCGGCTTCACGAACGCCAGAAAGGCTCGCTGCCGGGCTTGCTGGGTGTACGCGTCACGGACCTCGCAGAAGGCGCGCTGACGGCCGAGCTGACCGTGCGCAGCGAACTGCTCGCGCCGAACGGCTTCCTGCATGCGGCCACCGTGATCGGTCTCGCCGATACCGCCTGCGGCTACGCGTGCCTCGCGCATCTGCCCGACAATGCGCGCAATTTCACGACGATCGAGCTGAAGAGCAACTTTCTCGGGACGTCGACGGAAGGAACGATCCGCGCCGTCGCGAAAGCCGTGCATCTGGGCCGCAGCACACAGGTGTGGGACGCGACGGTGACGGCGCCCGACGGCAAGACGATGGCGCTGTTTCGCTGCACGCAGATCGTGCTGTACTGATACGGGATTGCGGTGGGGGTGGATCTGGCGCGGCGACGCGCCGCCATGACGATTTACGACAAATCCCATCTCGTCCCCCGCGTATGATCGGGGGCGCCAGCGTCGTCACCGCGCCGTATCCCTCACTCCAGCAACATGTCTTCTCAACTCCCGAATCTTGAAGCCGCGCTAGAGGCGCATCGCGCCGGGCGCTTTGACGAAGCCGAATGCGGCTACCGCGAAACGCTTGAACGCAATCCGCATGAACCCAATGCGCTACGCCTGCTGGGCGTCGTGCTAACGGTGCGCGGCATGTGGATCGAAGCCGAAGCGCTGTTTTACCGCGCGATCGCGCTGGGAGAAGACGCACTTTGCCTGGGCAATCTTGCGGAATTGCTGCTGATGCGCAAACGGACGCAAGAGGCTTATGCCATCTGCTATCGCGCGATCAGCATCGATCCGGACTGCGCTTTCGCGCATTTCCAGCTCGCCGAAGCGTTGAACGCGGATTCGCGCGTCGAGGAGGCCGAAGCCGCGTATCGGCGCGCAATCGACCTCGAACCTCCGTTCCTGGCTGCGCATAACAATCTCGGGAACCTGCTAGTCAGCCTCGGCCGCCTCGACGAAGGCGCTGCCGCGTTTCGCCGGGCGCTGGAATTCGACGGCAACTATATCCACGGGTTGTACAACCTCGGCATGGCGCTGCTGCGCGGCGCGCAGCCCGTCGAAGCGGAAGCCGCGTTCCGCGGCGCGCTCGCCGTGCAATCCGATCACCGCGACGCGCTGCACAATCTCGGCACGGCGCTCAAGCTCCAGGGCCGTTACGATGAAGCGGAAGCCGCCTATCGTCAGACGCTCGCGCTCGCGCCGGATTTCGCCGATGCCCGCTGGAATCTCGGGGTCCTGCTGCTCACGCAAGGCCGCCTCGAAGAAGGCTGGCCGCACGCCGAAGCCCGGCTCGCACAGCAGCCCAAACCGGACGCCGTGCCGCCGCCCGCGGGCATGCGGCAATGGCTGGGAGAATCGCTCGAAGGGAAGTCGCTTCTGTTGTGGCACGAGCAGGGTTATGGCGACTGTGTGCAGTTCGCGCGCTACGCGCCGCTCCTGAAAACGCTCGGCGTGCGTCATCTGACGCTGATGTGCCCCGAGCCGATGAAGCCGCTGATGGCAACGATGGCGGGTGTGGACGAGATCAGAAGCCATACCGCCGGCCTCCCCGCGCATGACTACTGGGCGTACCCGCTGAGCCTGCCGCTGCGGTTCGGCACCAGGCTCGACACGGTGCCCGCCGCGCTGCCTTATCTGCGTGCCTTGCCGGAACGCATCGAGCGCTGGCGCCCGCGCCTGGCCGCAGGAAATGGGCTGAAGATCGGGCTGGTCTGGAAAGGCTTCGCCGGAAACCAGCACGACGAGACGCGCTCGGTTCCCGGTCTCGCGCCGCTCGCGCCATTGTGGACGGTGCCCGGCGCGACATTCTTCAGTCTGCAGAAAGGCCAGGGCGAGACGGAAGCCGCTGCGCCGCCCGCAGGCCAGCCCATCGTGCATCTGGGCTCCTCCATCGAGGATTTCGCCGATACGGCGGCCATCGTTGCGCAGTTGGACCTGCTTGTCACCGTGGACACGGCAGCGGCGCACATCGCGGGCGCGCTCGGCAAGCCGTGCTGGCTGATGCTGCCGCGCGACTGGACGGACTGGCGCTGGCTGCTGGAGCGGGACGACTCGCCGTGGTATCCGGGCGTGATGCGCCTGTTCCGGCAGTCGGATGCGCGAGACTGGCGGGAAGTGGCCGAACGCATCGCGGATGCGTTACGGCAAAGCCGCACATGATTCAGCGGGCAAGCGGCGCACCGGCCTGCCCGCGCTGCATCGCCCGATGCGTCAGGCCGCCTTGCGCGCCTGGCCAACCGGCGCCGCCTTCACGCCGCCCACTGCAAACAGGCCATTGCCGAGCAGCGACTGCACGATGAGCGTGACCGCCCAGAACGCCGGATATTCCCAGCCGCCATGCGGCGACGCGAAGCCCCAGCCGTTCGGCAGATGCACCGACATCGCGCCGAGCATGAACGGCAGCAGCACCAGGGCGACCCAGCGGACCTGCACGCCAAGCAGCAACGCAATGCCGCCGAACAGTTCGACGAAGGCCGTCAGATAACCGAGCCAGCCCGGATACCCGATCGACTGAAAGAACTGCGCCGTGCCCGGCAGCGTGAAGACGAAGATTTTCTGCAGGCTGTGCGCCAGATACAACACGGCTAGCGCAACGCGCAGGATCGTGGCGGCAAGCTCGGGTTTGCTGGCGGCGATCGGATTCATGTCGGTTCCTTGGATCAGGTTTGACCGCGCGGAATGCGCGGTCGATGGAACGGACTTTATTCGAACCGATGCGTAGGAAAAATCGCCATCACGGCTTAGATTAATTCCTGCTGAGAACGAATCAACCGACGGCCGCCCACAAGCGCTTCAGATCGAGATGTTCGGCGAGCGTGTCGGCGAGGCGCTCCAGCGACGCCTCGCGCAGCGCCGGATAGTCGATCGCCTCGGCTTGCCTCAACCCCGCCCACGCCAGCAGCGAGGCACACGCGGCGGGCGTGTCGAACAGACCGTGCACGTAGGTGGCGAGAATCTGGCCGTCGCTGGAACGGGCGCCGTCGGGGCGCAGGCCGCCTGTCCCGTCGGCGAGCAGCAGCGCCGGAACATCGAGCGCGGGCCCTTGCGTCTCGCCCATGTGAATCTCGTAGCCGGCGATCGCGGCGGCTTCGGCCGCGAGGCGTCCCGTCACGTTCTTGAGCGTCTTCTCGCGCGTGAGCGTCGTCGAGAAGTCGAGCCAGCCGAGCCCGGCCACGGTCGCGGGCGGCCCTTCGACGCCGTACGGGTCCGCCACTTCGCGCCCGAGCATCTGCATGCCGCCGCAAATGCCGATCACCCGCCCGCCGTAGCGCAGATGCCGTTGCAGCACGGCGTCCCAGCCCTGTGCGCGCAGAAACGCCAGATCGCCCTGCACGTTCTTCGAGCCGGGCAGGATGATCAGATCCGCGGCCGGCGGCGTGCTGCCCGCGCGCACGTAATGGAAATCGACTTGCGGATGGGCGCGCAGCGCATCGAAATCCGTGTGATTGCTGATGTGCGGCAGCACGGGCACGACGACGCGCAACATCTCGTGACCCTCCGCATTCGCCGCCCGCAACTCGCGCGGCAGCATGTCTTCGGCATCGAGCGTGAGGCCATGCAGATACGGCACGACGCCGAGCACGGGCTTGCCCGTCTTCGCTTCGAGCCAGTCGAGCCCCGGCTGCAACAGACTCACGTCGCCACGAAAGCGGTTGATCACGAAGCCGCGCACGCGCGCCTGCTCGGTCTCGGACAGACAGGCGAGCGTGCCCGTCAGATGCGCGAACACGCCGCCGCGATCGATGTCGGCGACCAGTACGACGGGGCAATCCACCGCTTCCGCGAAACCCATGTTGGCGATGTCGCGATCGCGCAGATTGATTTCGGCGGGACTGCCCGCGCCTTCGACGAAAATCGTGTCGTACGACGCCTTGAGCCGTGCGTACGATTCGAGCACCGCTTCGAACGCGACGGGTTTGTAGTCGTGATACGCGCGCGCATCGAGATTCATGCGCGCCTTGCCGTGGATGATCACCTGCGCGCCGCGGTCGCTGGTCGGCTTGAGCAGCACGGGGTTGAGATCGGTATGCGCGTCGATGCCCGCGGCCACCGCCTGCAATGCCTGCGCGCGGCCGATTTCGCCGCCGTCGACGGTCACTGCGCTATTGAGCGCCATGTTCTGCGGCTTGAACGGCGCGACCCGCGCGCCCGTGCGCCGCGCGAGACGGCATAGACCTGCGACGAGCGTGCTCTTGCCCGCATCGGAGGTCGTGCCTTGGATCATCAGCGTGCCGCGCGGTACGTCGAGCGGTTCAGACAAAGCGTCGGGAATGGAAGACACAGTGTGCGCGAACAGGGTGAGAAAGGAAGCCCGCATTATCCCATCGCACTCTCGCCCACGCGCCTGAACGATGGCACGGCCGGTACAGTCGGTACAGTCGGTACAATCACGCGATGATTTCCCGCGACCTCACCTTCGTCCTCGGCGGCGCCCGCTCGGGCAAGAGCCTGCACGCCGAACAACTCGCTAGCGCGAGCGCGTTGCCCGTCACTTATATCGCGACCGCGCGTATCGGCGACGACGAATTCGCTGCGCGCGTCGCGCGTCATCGCGAACGACGGCCCGCGCAGTGGGCCTTGCTCGAAGCACCGCTCGATCTGCCGCAAGCCGTCGCGCAGGTCGATCAGCCGCAGCACTGCGTGCTGATCGACTGCCTGACGTTGTGGCTCGCCAACCTGCTTTGCCCTGCCGACGGCTCGCCGCCGCTAGCCGATTACCTCGACCGTTTCGCCGCGCTCGAAACGACGCTCGCGCAGGCGCGCGCGAAGATCATCGTCGTCAGCAACGAGATTGGCCTGGGCGTCGTGCCGCTCGGCGCGGCCACGCGTCTGTATGTCGACGAGCTGGGCCGTCTCAACCAGCGCATCGCGGCCGTCAGCACGCAGGCAACGATGATGGTCGCGGGCCTGCCGCTGCAACTGAAACCCGCGAGCCGCGCATGATGCTGCTGTCCTTGCCGCTTGTCGCGACACTCGCCACGGCCGCCGTCGCCGTCGACAAATGGCTCGGCGAACCGCGCCGCGCGCATCCGCTGGTCGGCTTCGGCAAGCTCGCAGCGAAGCTCGAAGCGGCGCTGAACACGGGCCGGCGCGGCCGGCTGTTCGGCATTCTCGCGTGGCTGCTTGCCGTCGCGCCGCCCGTTCTGATCGCCACGTGGCTCGTGCTGACGCTGCCGTTGATCTGGTCGTGCGCGCTGCATGTCGCGCTGCTGTACTTCGCGCTCGGCGCGCGCAGCTTGCACGATCACATCGAGCCGATCGGCCGCGCGCTCGCGAAACGCGATCTCGCGCAAGCGCGCGTGTTGACGGCGCGCATCGTGTCGCGCGAAACATCGCATGCGGACGAAAGCGCGCTGTCGCGTGCCGCCGTCGAATCGGCATTGGAAAACGGCAACGATGCGATCTTCGGCGCATTGTTCTGGTTTGCGATCTTCGGCGGTCCGGGCGCGCTGGGGTTTCGTCTCGCGAATACGCTCGATGCGATGTGGGGTTATCGCACGCCGCGCTATCTGCGCTTCGGCTGGGCAGCCGCGCGTTTCGACGATGTGCTCAACTACCTGCCCGCGCGGCTGACCGCCCTCAGCTACGCGTTGCTCGGCGACACGCGCACCGCGCTGCAATGCTGGCGTGAACAGGCACCGCGCTGGGACAGCCCGAACGCGGGGCCCGTGATGGCCTCAGGCGCGGGCAGCCTCAACGTGCTGCTCGGCGGCGCGGCCATCTATCACGGTGTGATAGAACAACGTCCGACGCTCGGCGCAGGTCACGCGGCGAGCGCGCAGCATATCGAGGCGGCGCTGATACTGGTCGAGCGCAGCGTGATCCTGTGGCTCGCCATGTTCATCGCGCTCGCGCTGTTGAGCGTGCCGTTTCAGAGCTAGACGATGACACGAACCATTCTGCACGGCGGCAATCTGCATGAAGCGGCGCGCCGCTACGCGATCCCTTACGACGCGTGGCTCGATCTGTCGACGGGCATCAATCCGCACGGCTACCCGGTGCCGCCCGTTCCCGCCGATGCATGGCGGCGTCTGCCCGACAACGGCGACGGTTTCGCCGAACGTGCGGCGCGTTACTACGGCGCGCCGGACGCATCGCATGTGTTGCCCGTCGCGGGCAGCCAGGCGGCGATCCGCTCGCTGCCTCACCTGCTTCGACAGGGCACGGTCGGCATTGCACCGCTGACGTATGGCGAATACGCGCCTGCGTTTTCGCGCGCAGGGCACCGCGTGACGACACTCGACGTCACACTTTCGACGTTGCCTGATGACATCACGCATGCTGTCGTCGTCAATCCGAACAATCCGACAGCCGACCATCTGCGCGCCGCGACGCTGCTGCAATGGCATGAAACGCTGAGCGAACGCGGCGGCACGCTGATCGTCGACGAAGCGTTCGCCGATGCGATGCCGTCCGGGTCGCTGGCCGCGCATACGCATCGCGAAGGACTCGTCGTGCTGCGCTCGCCCGGCAAGTTCTTTGGTCTTGCGGGCGTGCGCGCGGGGTTCGTGCTGGCTTGCCCTTCACTGCTCGAACCGCTCGATCACACGCTGGGAGCATGGACCGTCAGCGGCCCGGCACGTCATGCCGTCAGCGCCGCATTCGCCGACACGGCGTGGCAGCACGACATGCGCGCGCAGCTCGCGGACGAAAGCGCCCGACTTGTCGCGCTGCTGTCTGCGCACGGCTTCATCGTGCATTCGACGCCGCTCTTCGCATGGATCGCCGACACGCGCGCTGCGCAACTGCACGATGCGCTCGCAAAACAAGGTATCTGGACACGCTTCTTCGCCGATCCGGCGAGCGTGCGCTTCGGGCTGCCTGCAACGCAAAGCGAATGGACCCGCCTGGAAACCTGCCTGCAACACGCGATGACGGCACGATAAGAACAATGCGACTTTCCCGATCACTTCGCGCACTGATCGCGACCTGCGCGCTTGCCATCACAGCGCACGCGCATGCGGCCGTCACCGTCGTCGACGACACAGGCGCGACCGTGACGCTCGCACAACCCGCGCAACGCGTCATCAGCCTCGCGCCGCACGTCACGGAATTGATCTACGCAGCAGGCGGCGGCGCGAAGCTCGTCGGCGCGGTCGCGTATAGCGACTACCCGCCCGCGGCGAAACAGGTGCCCCGCGTCGGCGACAACAAGTCGCTCGATCTCGAACGCATCGTCGCGTTGAAACCCGATCTGATCGTCGTGTGGCGGCATGGCAATGCGCAGCGGCAGACCGACCGGCTGCGCGAACTGCACATCCCCCTCTACTTCAGCGAGCCGCAGCGCCTGGACGATATCGCCGTATCGCTGACGAAGCTCGGCGCGCTGCTCGGCACGTCGCCATCCGCCGACGCGGCGGCGCGCACTTATCGCGACGAGATCGCGCGGCTGCGCACGCGCTATGCGACGCAGCCTGTCGTCAGCGTGTTCTATCAGGTATGGGACGAGCCCTTGATGACGCTCAACGGGGAGCACATGATCAGCGATGTGATCGCACTATGCGGCGGACGCAACGTGTTTGCGAAGCTCGAACCGCTGGTGCCGACGGTCTCGACGGAAGCGGTGCTGGCCGCCAATCCCGAGGCGATCGTCACGGCCGCGGCCGGCGCGACGCAGCCGGATCGCCCACTCCCTTCGCTCGACAAATGGAAAGCCTGGCCCGGCATGACGGCTGTGGCGCGCCACAACCTGTTTGCGATCGACGGCGATCTGATCAACCGCCCCGCGCCGCGTCTCGCGCAAGGCGCGGCGCAACTGTGCGAAGACCTCGACGTTGCGCGCTCGCGCCGCGCGGGCCATTAACCGACGTCACGCGTTCCAGCGCACGATCGACCATTGCAGGTTCGTATCGTCGCGGCGCAACCAGACGCAACCCGCCATATCGATCGACCATCTCAGGCAGCGCTCGACAGGCAACCCGAGCACGGTCGCCGCGATCACGCGCATCACGCCCGCATGCGTGACGACATATGCCGGCGTCAATTCCCGTGTCTGCTGGAACACGTCGAACCACGCGCGCACGCGGCCCACGAACTGCTCGACGCTTTCGCCGCCATGCGCGCGCGCACCTTCGAAATCCTCTGCCCACGCATCGAGCAACGCGCGATCGATATCGTCCCAGCGTTGCAACTCCCACGTGCCGAAGTCCATTTCCTTCAGGCTGTCGTCGATGCTGTACGCGCAACCGAAGTTCGCGGCGAGCGCGGTCGCGACCGTCGCGCAGCGTGTGAGGGGGCTCGACAGCAGCACGCGTGGCGCGGGCACCTGCAAGGTTGCCAGGCGCACGGCGATGGCAGCCGCCGACGCCTCCGGCGCATCGGCGAGCGCCACGTCGCTCTGGCCGTAGCACACGCCCTCTTGTACGGAAACAGCCGGGTGTCGGATCAGAACGATATCCATGCGAGTCCCACCAGGTAGATGGCCAGTTCGAAGATCTGCTGCGCGAAGCCAAGGCAATCGCCCGTATAGCCGCCGATGCGTCTGACGAAATAGCGGCCCAGCATGAAACGCAACACCACGAGCACCAGCAGCGTGATGCAACCGGCACGCCAGTGCGGCCAGAAGAGCCATGGCATACCCAGAAAGATAGCGCAGCCAAAAGCATTGCGTGACATGCGCTGCGCAACCGGTTTCGCCTTGCCTTGCGCTCGCACGTAATCGAGCGTGACGAGATAGCTGATCGCGCAGGCGCGACTCGCCGCATGCGCCGCGATCATCAGCCACGCCGCGTAGAGCGGCGGCAAGGCCGCGAGCGTTTGCCACTTCAATGCAAGCGCGACCATCAACGCAATCGCGCCGAATGCGCCGATGCGCGAGTCATGCATGATGCGCAGCGTGTCATCGCGCGTATAGGCGCCGCCGAACGCATCGACGCAATCGGCCAGCCCGTCTTCATGGAATGCGCCCGTGACGAGCAGCGTCGTTGCCATCGACAGCAACACGGCCACGCCCGGCGGAAAGATGCGCAGGGCGGCCATGTATACGACGGCGCCCGCTGCGCCGACCAACGCGCCGATCAATGGAAAGTAACGCGCCGCCGCGTTCAGATAATGCGGTTCGTAGCCGACCCAGCGCGGCACGGGCACGCGCGTGAAGTAGCCGAGCGCCGTGAAGAAATAACGCAGTTCATTCATGGCTGATTCGACGCATTCTGTTCATCAACGTTCTCGCTTCGAACGCCTGTATTGATGCACGCGTCGCGCATCATGCGTCGCGTTGCGCGACGCCCGCCGATTCGAAGCTCGCCATCTCGTTGACGAATGCAACGGCTGCGCGCAGCAAAGGCATAGCAAGCGCCGCGCCCGTTCCTTCGCCAAGACGTAGATCGAGCGCGAGCAGCGGCACCGCGCCGAAGTGATCGAGCATGCGCCGGTGCCCTGCTTCGTTCGACGCGTGCGCGAACACGCAGTAGTCGCGCACGGCGGGCGCGAATGCATCGGCCGCCAGCAGCGCGGACGTCGCGATGAAACCATCGACGACGATCGTCATGCGTGCCGCCGCCGCTGCCAGGTACGCACCCGCCATCATCGCAATCTCGAAGCCGCCGAAGGTTGCGAGCACATCGAGCGGATCATTCGATGCCGGGTGATACGCAAGCGCCGCCGCCAGCACGTTGCGCTTCTTCACGAGCCCGGCGTTGTCGAGGCCCGTGCCGCGCCCGACGCAATCGTCGACGGGCACGCCGCACAGGCGGCTCATCAGGCACGCAGCCGACGACGTGTTCGCAATGCCCATTTCGCCGAAGCCGATCACGTTGGTGCCGAGCGACGCATGATGACGAACACGGTCCGCGCCCGCGCGCATCGCGGCGAGTGCTTCGTCGCGCGTCATGGCCGGCTCTTGCGCGAAGTTGCGCGTGCCACGGGCGATGGGGATATCGACGAGCCTTTCGTGCGGCGCGAACTCATGCGCGACACCTGCATTCACCACTTCGAGTTCGAGGCCCGCCACGCGGCTGAACGCATTGATCGCCGCCCCGCCCGCGAGAAAATTGAGCACCATCTGCGCCGTCACCGCTTGCGGATACGGACTCACGCCCGCGTTCGCAATACCGTGGTCGCCGGCGAAGACGATCATCGCGGGACGTGTGACGGTGGGCTGCGTGCTGCGCTGGATCATGCCCATCTGACGCGCGAGCGTCTCGAGCTGGCCGAGACTGCCGGGCGGCTTGGTCTTCAGGTCGATGATGCGTTGCATCTCGGCGCGCAATGACTGTTCGAGCGGCTCGACGATAGGCAGGGAATGCGAAGTGGTCATGTTCGTGTTTGCGTGAAGAGTTCGGTTCATGCGTGTTCAGTTGCGAGACGCTGCGCGCAGCGCCGGAATCAGCGCTTCATCGTCGCCGTCACGGATCAGCACGAGCGGATAGCCGAAGGCGCGGCTGGCGAGTTCGGGCGTCAGCACGTCGCGTGCGCGTCCTGCATGCGCGACGCCGTTGCCTTCGAGCAGCAGCGCGTGCGTCGCGAACCGCCGCGCGAGATTCAGATCGTGGCACGAGAACATCACTGTACGCCCGCCGCCGCGCGCCCATCCGCTCAATGCTTCGAGACAGTCGATCTGATGATGCAGGTCCAGATGCGCGAGCGGCTCGTCGAGCAGCAGCAGCGGCGCGTCCTGGCACAGCACGGCCGCGAGCGCGACGCGCTGCCGCTCGCCGCCCGACAGTGACAGCACGTCGCGCGCAGCGAAGTCCGCGAGACCGAGCGCATCGAGCGCCGCATGCGCGGCGGCGCGATCCTCGTCGCGCTCCCAGCCCCATCCCGCGAGGTGCGGAAAACGGTTCAGCAGCACGATATCGAGCACGCTCGCGCTGAACGCATCGTGCGATGTTTGCGGCATCAACGCACGGCGCTGCGCGAGGCGCGCGAGCGGCCATGCGTTCACCTGCATTCCGTCCAGTTCGATGTGTCCTTTCGCTGGACGCACAAGACCCGCGAGCGTCGAGATGAGCGTCGTCTTGCCCGCGCCGTTCGGACCGGCGATGCACCAGACTTCACCTGGATAGAACGTGTGCGTGAAGTCACCCAGCAAGGTGCGCGAGCCGGCCCGCAAGGTCAATTGGTCGGCATGCAGGGTGGCATCGGCGCTTGTGTCTGCGATCATGCGTGCGTTCATGCGCGCCTCCGTCGAAGCAGCATCCACAGGAACACGGGCACGCCGATCAACGCGGTGATGACGCCGACGGGCAACTGCGCGGGCGCGATCACCGTGCGCGCGACCAGATCGGCGCCCATCACGGCAACGCCGCCGCCGAGCGCGGCTGCGGGCAGGAGCATCCGTTGATCGTTGCCGAACGCGAGCCGCAGCATGTGCGGCACGACGAGCCCGACGAAGCCGATCGTGCCGCCCGTCGTCACGGCAGCGGCGGCGGCGAGCGACGCGACCAGATAGACGCGCAGCCGCGCGCGCATCACGGGCACGCCGAGCGCTTGCGCCGCGGCGTCACCACGCAGCAGGACATTGAGTTGCGGCGCGATGGGCACGATCGCGAGCAACGCGATGCACAACGCAGCGAGTGCGAGCCACGGCGCGCCGCCGCCGTTCAGATCGCCCGTCAGCCAGAACAGCATGCCGCGCAGGCGGCTGTCGGGCGCGACCGTCAACAGCAGCGTAATCACGGCGCCCCACCCGGCCGCGATCACCGCGCCCGTCAGCAGCAGACGCGGCGATGCGTCCTGCGGCTCGCCGCGCCACAGCGCGCCGCGTGCAAGACCGAGCACCAGCAGGATCGAGACGAACGCTCCGGCGAACGCCGATGCATCGACGATCCACCACGCGCAGCCCGCCATCATCGCGACCAGCGCGAAGCTCGCCGCGCCGCCCGACACGCCGAGCACATACGGCTCGGCCAGCGGATTGCGCAGCAGCACCTGAAGCAATGCGCCCGCGAGCGCAAGCAACGCGCCGCAACCGAAGCCGGCGAGCGCACGCGGCAGGCGCAGCGTGCGAACGATCTGCGTGGCGAGATCGGACGATGCATCAGGCGACGGCAGCAACGCATCGAGCACGCGCGACGGCGCGACGCTCACGCTGCCGAGTGCGAGCGACGCCACGAAGACCACGAGCGCCGCGATGCCGAGCGCCGTCCAGATGGCGAGCGCGCGCTTCGCACTCATGCCGCGCGCGAGCTGGACCGGTCGGGGTTGCGGCTGACGTTGCACGAGTCCGCTCATCGCGCGTTATTGCTGCTGCCAGCCGAGCGTGAGGTAGGCGCCGCGCCTTGGCGTGTTGTACGTGTAGGCGAGTTCATAGTCCTTGTCGAAGAGATTCTGGATTTGCGCGGCCACGTACCATGACTTCGTGATGTTATAGCGCGCGGACAAGTTCACGATGCCATACCCGCCGAGCACCGTGCCGCCGTCGTCGCGCTCGCCGCTCACGAGCCATTCGCCGCCCACCCGCCAGCTGCCGAGATTGCGGTTCGCGGCGAACGACGCGAAATGACGCGCGCGACGGTTCAGGTCGGTATGCGTGTCTTCATCGACGGGATTCTGGAACGTCACGGCCGCGCGCACGTCGGTTTTGCCCACATGGCCCTGCCACGATCCTTCGATGCCCTGCACTTTCGCATGTCCCACGTTCTCCGCGACGTAGATGCCCGGCGTGGTCTGCACATAGTCGATGAGGTTCGTATAGCGCGTCTGGAATGCCGTGAGCTTCAGCAGGCCGAGCGCGTCGGATGCGTACTGTAGTGCAGCTTCGACGGAATGGCTGTGCTCCGGTTGAATGAGCGGATTGCCGCTGTACGGGTAGTACAGATCGTTGAAGCTCGGCGCGCGAAACGCATCGGACCAGCTTGCAGTCACCTTCCAGTGCTCGTTGAAGTCGTAGCCATAGCCCAGATAGTAACTGTTGGCTCCGCCGAAATCCGAGTACTGGTCGCGCCGCAGGTTCGCCTGGACCTGGCTGTTGCCGAAGCGCCCCGTGTAGCCCGCGAATACCGAGTTCACGTGACGCGCGGGCGCGCTGTACTGATTCGAGTCGAGCGTCTGGTCGAGATGCTCGTAGCCCAGTTGAAGCTTTTGATCGCGCGAAAACGTAAAGTCGTTTTGCCACGTGTACTGCCGGTTGTCCGAATCGTAGCGGTATAGGTAGTCGCCGTTGAGCGACGTGTTGCTGCGATCGTTGCCTGTCGCGACGACGAAGCGCGTGGTCCACCAGTCGGTGAGCTTGCCGTTCGCGAAGGCTGACGCCGTCTGCACCTTGCTGTGCAGATTGTTGAGATCGGTGGGCAGACCGAAGGGATTGTCGAAGCTGTCGTTGCCGTTCGACTGAAAATAGCGCAGGCCGATGTCCCACTGGTCGTTGAGCTTGTGGCGCAGCGACGCGCTCACGCTCTCGTTGAAGTAACCGTTTGCGTTCGGATTGACGGGCGCGAGCGCCGGGTCGATCGACGAAAAACCGTCCGTCTTCGCGCGCGCGAGTGTGACGCTGAAGGTCGTGCGGCCGTCCTTGTCGAGTGCACCGTCGACGCCCGCCGCCTGGCGTTGCGTGTGATAGCTGCCGTACTCGACGTCGAAGTGAAAACGCGGCGGATGATTGCCGCCGTCCTTCGTGAACACCTGCACTACGCCGCCGATCGCACCCGATCCGTACAGCGCCGACACGTTGCCGTTGACCACTTCGACGTGATCGATCTGGTCGAGCGGAATCTGTTCGAGCTGCGCGTTGCCCTGGCTCACCGAGTCGACGCGCACGCCGTCGATCAGCACGAGCGATTGCGTCGCCGACGCGCCACGCAGAAAGAGACTCGACGTCGCGCCTGGCCCGCCGTTTCGCACGATCTGCGCGCCGGGCGCGAACTGCAGCAGTCCCGGCAAATCGCGCGCGCTGCTGTCCGCGATGTCCTGCGCGTCGAACAGCGTGGTCTGCGGAATCGCGTCGGCGAGGCGCTGCGCGCGACGGTCGGCTGTCACCACGATGGGCGACAACGTCGCCGGGATCGTCTTTGACGACATGTCGGTCGAGCCGTTGTCCGATCGATCCGTGGATGTGGCGGATGGGTTCGCCTCGTCGGCCGTCTGCGCGCCTGCGGCGAGCGGGACTGAAGCGAAGGCGATCACGGCGAGCGCAGCAAGCGGCGCGCGTGTGAAGTGTGGGCACAGCGGGCGCGGAAACACCTGGCGCAGATACGCCGGGTGGACAAACACGGAGGTGAGCATCGAAAGAGTCCTGTGGGCCTGTGCGCGGCCCGCTCCTCGTGGGCCGATGCCTGTACAAGGAGCAACACCCTCCTTGCCTCCGGCCGGTATCCGGGCTGACGACTGGCCGACCCGCCTTCCCACGCAGCATGCGCAGTGGCGCTTCGCACGGCATCGGCTCTCATGGATGGCTCGACGCGTGCATGGGTCGACCTGCAGGAACTGCGGTCGTTGTACCGTTGCGAGGACAGCGCAGGTTGGCTCGTCCGGGCGGACTTCGCTCCCTGCTTCCCGTTTAACTGCGCGCGGCGCGATACCGCGCGCGGGCACCAGAGTGCCGCAAGTTTAGAAGTGGCGCACACACGCGTCAAGAAACGCGGGGACGGCGCAGGGACGACGAGGGTGGACTGTTAGAAAGAGTCCCTTTTTCAAGGGTAAAAATGCGTGAATCGCGACGACACACCTGGATAATGCGGCATTAAAGCGCTACTGTTACGTCTCGAAACGAGACAAATGCCCGAGCGTGCGACATTCCGCGCTAGAATGCCATGTCTTTAGAGGACGCAGCACATGCTCACCGAACTCGAAACACTGTCACAGAACATCGGCCGGCTGATCGAGATCAGCCAACGCTACAACGAAGCGCGCCTCGCACTCGAAGAACAGCTCGCACAAGCGCGCGCCGAATGCGAAGCGACCCGCGTAGAACTCGAACAGACCCGCGAAGAACGCGCCGCATTGCAAGCGGAGCGCGATGCGCTGTCCGCGAAGATCGACGACGCCCAGGTGCGTCTGAACGCCATCCTCGAGAAGCTGCCGCGCGCTCGCGGTCATGAGCCCGACAATCAACTCGATCTCCTCGCGCCCGAGCAGCAGGTGCAGGCCAATCACGACGCGAACAACGACGCGACCCGCCACGGAGAAAACGCATGACCACGAAGCAGATCGAAGTGTCGATCCTCGGCCAGCCCTATCGTCTCGCCTGCTCGCCGGAAACGGAAGCGGCGCTGCTCGAAGCGGTGGCGCGTGTCGACGCCGAGATGTCGAAGATCCGCTCCAACAGCAACGTACGCGGCCAGGACCGTATAGCGGTGATGGCGGCATTGTCGCTGGCATCGGAACTGCTTAGGTTGCAAGCCAGCGTGCGACACGGAGAATCATTTCCCGCCGAAGAAATCCGGCGTACAATGCACCAGATGAATGAGCAGCTGGGCACTGTGATTCAACAGTACAGCAGCGTGCAGTAAAGAAAATTCTGGTGGGCTTGATTGTTTCGCGGTCGGGCTCATGTTGTAGAGCAAACGTTTTAAAGCTTCCCTGCCTGGTTCGCCAAGGTCATATATTCCTTGAACCAATGCTATGTGCACGGTTGCGGAAATTTGTAGCACGGGTGTGCGCGTCACTCTGTCTGATGTACCCGAAGTGCTGCTAACTGCGACCAATTCTGAACCTCAGGTTCAGGATGCCGGCCTAGCGGCTAAGGCGGGGACCCATACGAACGGCATCGGACTTTGTCCGGTGCCGTTTTTCTTTGGGCGCGCGCTTTGTGCAGATTGGCGCGCTCCGCGTTGCAAGCCGTTTGAAGCAGTTCGACGAAGACCTTCCTTTTATCTCACGTTCAATCCGACTCATGCGCTACTGGCTGATGAAGTCCGAACCGGACGAAGCGAGCATCGACGATCTCGCGAATGCCCCGCAACGCACGCTGCCCTGGACGGGCGTGCGCAATTATCAGGCGCGCAACTTCATGCGCGACGTCATGAAGATTGGCGACGGCGTGCTGTTCTACCACTCCAGTTGCCCTGAGCCGGGCATTGCGGGCATCGCGGAAGTATCGTCGACGCCCTATCCCGACCCGACCCAGTTCGATCCGAAGAGTCCCTATTACGACGAGAAATCGACGCAGGAAACGCCGCGCTGGACGCTCGTCGATGTCGTATTCAAGAAGAAGATCAAGCTGATTGCGCTGGCGGCGTTGCGCGAGCATCCCGAGCTTGCCGACATGCGCGTGCTCGCGAAGGGCAACCGTCTGTCGATCACGCCCGTCACGGAGGCGGAATGGGCGTTCATCACGAAGCAGCTTGCAAAGCGCGCTGCATGAATGCGTGGTGAACAGGCGTTCGCGTGAGATTCGAGCATTCACTCGGGAACCAGACGCCCCTTTCAGACGCCTAACCGCCTCGCAAGCGTCATGCCACGCGCGCCGCGCCACTGCGTCTGGCGACGCGGACCTCGACGCATGCATGCACAACCTGCTCAACAAAGGAGTCGAAGAATGACCAGAAAATCTGCGCTCGTGTGGGCGCTCGCGGCCGGCGCGTGCGCGGCGCCTGTTGCACTTGCGCTCACGTCCGTCGCGGCCAATGCGCAAACCGCTGTGCAGCAGTACCAGCCGGCCGGCGTGCTGTCGCTGAACGCGCAGGCGAGCGCCGATATACCGCAGGACGTTGTCGATATCACGCTGTTTTACGAACAGGAGGCGAGCGATCCGTCGTCGCTGACGGGCACGTTGAACCAGCATGCTGACCAGGCGTTGCAGAAGGCCAAGGGCGTGAGCGGCGTGACGGCGCGCACCGGGTCGTTCTCGATCTATCCGTCGACGGATCGCGACGGGCGCATTTCCGCGTGGCGGGGCCGCACGGAGATCGTGCTGGAGTCGCACGACTTCGCGGCGGCGTCGAAGCTTGCGGGGCAATTGTCTTCGATCATGCAGGTTGGGAATGTGCAGTTTTCACTGTCGCCGGAGGCTGAGCGCGCTGCCGGGCAGAAGTTGACGGGACAGGCGATTGCATCGTTCAAGCAGCAGGCTGGTGCGGCTGCGCAGGCATTCGGGTATAGCGGTTATACGATTCGTGAAGTGAATGTCGGGCATAGTGGCGGCGTGCCGCCGCGGCCTGTCATGATGATGAGCATGCGGTCGGATGTTAGTGCCAAGGCGGCGGCGCCTGTGCCGGTTGAAGGTGGGACGTCCACCGTGACTGTTAATGTTTCAGGGTCTGTGCAGATGAAGTGATTTTTTTTGTCTGCGACGCTGGTGGGGTGGTTTTGATTTTGCTGGCATTCGCGAATTGGCTTTTCGCTGGCATCCGCGTTACGTTAGCTCGCTTCACGCGTCGCCCCTGTGCGGG